>JAQUCQ010000326.1 GCA_028686145.1 Desulfuromonadaceae bacterium
TCATTACATTGCTGTCGTGCCCCCAAAAAACTTCAACCGCTGATCTCCGTTGTCCTGCCTACCTACAATCGCCCGGAAATTTTGAGTCAATGCCTTGAAGGTTTTGCACGGCAAACTATTGCGCAAAATACATTTGAAGTTGTAGTGGTCGACGACGGCTCATCCCCGCCAGTAAAGCCAGTTGTTGAATGTTTTTCTCATAAGTTGGAAATCACGTACTATTACCAGGAGAACGGCGGCCTGGCTAATGCTCGTAATGAGTGTATTAAACGAGCAGTAGCGCCTCTTCTTGCGCTGCATGATGATGATGATGTTCCCGAGCCTGACTACCTTGAGCGTTGTCTTGATTTTCATAAGCGGTATCCACATGAAGCGGACATATTATTAGCAAAAGTAGTTCCAGACTCGAAGTTAAAGCGTACCCCGTTACTTGTTTGGGTGTTTGATGGTGCGAATGGAATAATTGGTTTTCCAGATCCTTTAAAAATACATGGTTATTTGAGGTTTTACGGTGGGACGTCTTCATGCAAAAAATCTTTATTCAGACACGGCCTCTATGACCCTGCATATCGTTTCGGGTTCGAAGATATCGAATTGGCTTTGAGAATAAATAAGACGATTCCCCTGTGCGTACATTACGATCCCAATGTTTTTAGCAAGATGATAAGACCAGTCGATTTTTGCGGTTTATTTCTGCGTTCTTATAAAGAAGGACGTTCACACAATAGATTTTTCAAGCAATATGGTGCCGAAGCATTGCAAGGCATTGGTGAATATGTTCATAATCTAGATACAATTATTAGCGTTAATGGGCTAAGGCAGCTATCAATTGCTATCAATTTCTTGGCCGATAATGAAAAATATGGATACGAAATAAATGAAGAATGTAGTGTCAAGATTGGTAATAATTCTTATAAAGGTGTAAGTGCTTTAAATGCCTGCTATACAATTTGTGTCAGTTATGCCAGGGCTAAAGGGTGGGTTGATCATGATAAAGGAATAGCTGAGGATGTTGGGTTAGATGAACTAAGAATATTACTGCATGAAAAATATAAAGAGCAAAAAAAACAAATAGAATCCTCTGGTAATGAAGATCCAACTAGAACTGGCACTGCTGTTAAAGGATCTAGAGTTCTCTTGTACTTTGTACAAAATCCTTATCCGGGGAGGACGGGAACTCAAAAAAGGTGTCTAACTATTATTAATGCCTTACAGCAACTCGGCTGCCAGGTAACTTTGTTTAGTCACTCAGAATATGGACCTTACAGATGGAATCATGAATCCTACGATTATTTTCAAGATAAAGGAGTCGAAGTAATACTGTATACGCCAAGCCAGGCCGACGAACAATTCTCTGCAGATGCTTACGCACAATCTCCGGATTATTTAAACCTTCGCTATCATTGTCCACCAGGATTAGTTGCTCAATTTAGCACCGTTTTTAACACGCTAAAACCAGATGTTTTATTTATTTTTTATGCTTTTTCATCTGGCTTGATAAAAGATTTTGATTTGTCTAACTGTCTAACTATTATGGATTCTATAGACTTGTTTTCGTTAAGTTGTAAGTTGCAATATGCTCTGAACGTTCATCTCGGGCACACACCTCATGATCCATTACGAATAAACCAAGCGGTTATTGATGAAGACTTTTTTAAGCGGTTCAGCTTGTCAGCAGATGAAGAAGAATTTAATTTATATGACTCCTGCGATTATACTTTAGTAGTGTCTCAGCATGAGGCAGCCGAAATAACTAGAAAAACACATAAGACAAAAGCCGAATATTTGCCGATAACATTTCCAGTTCCTGCCATACAGAACAGTTATGCAGGTGGTCCTGTTTTTGTCGCGGCTAACAATCCTTTTAATGTGCAAGCTTATTTGTATTTTGCGTGTCGTGTATTGCCCAGGCTTGCTCAAGATAATCCACAGTTTGAGCTAACCGTCGCAGGAGAAGTAATTCATAAGCTTGTGCCTACACATGGTATTAATCTTAAGGGCTTTGTGTCAGATCTTAAAGAGTTGTATGCAGGTGCATGCTGTGCAGTATGTCCGATCATCGGCGGAACCGGGATGTCGGTCAAGGTGATCGAGGCTATGGCACATGGAGTGCCTGTCGTAGTGTTGCGCAATAACTCACAAGAATCGCCAGTCCGTCATGGAATAGATGGCTTTGTTGCGAATAATGCGGAAGAGTTTGCCTACTTTGTCTCGTTATTTTTTAGGGATAGAGTGTTGTGTGCCAGAATGGGGGCTGCTGCCAGAGATGCAGTGTTACAAAATTTTTCAGATAGTGTAGTTGTCAAGAAGCTAGGAGATATTATCGGTAGCCGTCAAAATCCCTGTCAAGTAATGGAGCCAGTTGTCATTATTGACGGTGTCATTTTCCAGTTGCAGCATGGCCGGCCATTCGGCATCAGCCGGCTATGGTTGTCGATGTTGTCGGAGTTGGGTAAGCTGCCGATAGGTCGCAGGATCATCCTGCTGAACCGTGGCGGAACGGCACCCGATATTCCCGGCATCAGAAAGCGGAAGATTGACGCCTACAACATCGGTAATGCTCAAAACGAGGCGATCACGCTGGATAGGCTGTGCGCAGAGGAACAGGCAGGTCTGTTTCTGTCAACCTATTATACCTTCACCTCGAGCACCCCTGCGATGCTGATGCTGTACGATATGATCCCCGAACGGTTTGACACGGTGGGGTCGGAGGCGCCGAATCCCGAATGGCGAGACAAGTACCACGCCATAGTGAACTCGACATCATTTGCCGCCATATCCCAATCAACAGCCCGAGACCTGGCCACCTTTTATCCAGAGGCGGCACAACGCCCGCTGACGGTTGTCCCCTGTGCCGTGTCGGATGATTTCAGACCGCATTCACCAGAAGAGATTGCTGCCTTCAAGGCCGCCAACGGAATCGACCGCCCCTATTATCTGCTGGTTGGTCGTCGAGATCCGCACAAGAATGCCGCGCTGTTCTTCCACGCCTTTGCACAGTTACCAGACCGTGAGCGTTATGCCATTGTCATGGCGGGGGGCGGAAATGCACTGGAGCCTGAATTGCGCGAACTTGCCGGCCCTGCCGCCGGTTATGCCGGGTTTTTCTCCGATCAGGATCTGTCCCTTGCCTACAGCGGTGCCATAGCACTCGTCTATCCATCGTTGTATGAAGGCTTTGGTCTGCCGATCCTGGAGGCGATGCAATCCGGCTGCCCGGTGATCACCTGTCAGAACTCGTCGCTGTCGGAGGTGGCCGGTAGCGCTGCCCTGTATGTGGGAGAATATGATTGTGAGGAAATGACCAAGGCGCTGTTATCGGTACAACGGCAAGATATTAGATCCTATCTGATCAAGCGGGGACTGGAGCGTGCCAGCCTCTTTTCCTGGCAAAAAAGTGCCGAACTATTGACGGATGTCATCAGGAAAAGTGTGGTCACTCACGCGACGCTGCCGACACCGGGGGGTAATTGAAGCCAATGGAGTACACACACTTGCAGCCACTGGTTTCGGCCATCGTCTCAACTTACAATTCCGAACGTTTCATCAGGGGCTGTATCGAAGATCTGGAACAGCAGACCATTGCTGATCGGCTTGAAATCATCATTATCGACAGCGCCTCGCCACAGAATGAGGGGGAAATTGTTCGCGAACTGCAGGGCCGTTATAACAATATTCGGTATCTGCGGACGGAACGGCGTGAAACAGTCTATGCCGCCTGGAACCGGGGCATTGCCATGGCTCGTGGCCGCTATTTTACTAATGCCAATACCGACGACCGCCACCGCAGCGATGCCTTTGAATTGATGGCGCGAGTCATGGAGGACTGTCCGGCCGTAGATCTGGTGTATGCAGATGTTCTCATCACCAAAACTCCGAATGGCACTTTTGAGCACCATACACCAGGCGGCAAGTACAGCTGGTATGACTGGGACAGAAACATCCTGTTGGACAAGGGCTGTTTCATCGGCCCACAGCCGATGTGGCGCCGCTCCCTCCATGAGCTGTATGGCGGTTTTGATCCAGCCTGTGTGACGTCCGGGGATTACGAATTCTGGCTCAGGATTTCGCAGACGTCGAATTTCTTTCATATCAGGCAGCCGCTGGGGCTGTACCTGGCCCATCCGGACAGCATTGAACATCAAAACGAAGAAACAAAATATAGTGAAAACAGCACAATAAGGGAGATC
>JAQUCQ010000327.1 GCA_028686145.1 Desulfuromonadaceae bacterium
TGTGGCCGTGGCAAGCTGTGTTCCGCTGTCTGTCCAGAGGCTGCCGGTATGTGTACCGGTATTGGTGTCGGCCTTATAGAAACGTATACCGGTAATATATCCGTAGGAATCGGCGCGGAACCTTACACCCAGTTCCACCGCACTATCCGGGCCCGAATCTACCGCTGCTGGAACTGTGGCCGCAGGCCAGATAGAGAAATTCGCCTGTTCGGCAACCGTAATATTCAAGTCTGTAGTTACAAACTGCAGTGGAGTACCGGCGTCGCTCGCCTGAACCGTGAAACTGAAGGTGCCGTTAGTTGTGGGAGTTCCAGTGATAGTCCCGGTCGAGTTATCGAGCGTCAGACCATCCGGCAGGGAACCCAAGCCTGAGACGATTGACCAGGAGTAAGGCGCTATTCCACCGCTGGCCACAAGCGTCGTCGAATAAATGACATTTGGAATGCCATTGGGCAATGACGCTGTAGTGATTGTTAGTGGGGGTACCTGCACAGCTAGGCTTGTGCCACCGGTGATTCCGTTCAACACCGCCGAGATAGTAGTGCTGCCGGCAGTTCTGGCGGTGGCGAGAGCGGCACTGTTAATGGTGGCAACATTCAAGTCCGAAGAGGACCAGCTCGTTTGCCCGGTTACATTCTGTGTACTGCCATCAGAGTAGGTCCCGGTGGCAGTAAATTGCTGCGTCGCTCCAATCAGAATCGTTTGGTCGACCGGCGCCACAGCTATGGATGAAAGAGTTATTGGCAGAGGCTCGGTAGTACTGAATACCACATCAACCCAGTAGTTGGAACTGTTCCAGCCCAGACTGGGGAAGTTGCTGGCAGAGCCATAGGCGTACACGCCATTAACTCCAGAAATTCCAGCTTCCAGGGCGTACAGCGGCGAATTATCGACCCCATTTGCATTAAAGTAGTTCTGGTCACAACTATAGTGACCGGTATTAGTGTGATAGGAAACCACGTAGACCGTGTTGGCGATGATCGCCACAGGAGTCGCAAATGTTACCTGCTGCCACCCGGACTCGGTTTCATTACTGAATGTGGCAGTTGCCAGACGTACGCCAGTACTCGACCAGAGATTGCCAATATGGGTGCCGGTGTTTGTGGCCGCCTTGTAGAAACGGATGCCGGTTATGAAACCGTCTGAATTGGAGCGGAATTTGACTCCCAGCTCCACCGCGTTGTCAGGTCCGGTATCTACAATTCCAGGGGCTGTCGTATCAGGCCAGATTGTGAAACTTGTTTGCGCACAGATTGCCATCGGAGGAATCATAAATGACAGGCCAAACACGACTGACAAAAGCGTTAACACCACCAGCAGCTTATTACCATATTCACTCTTCATGACCTTCTCCTGAATAATGTCTATGTCTGGGCCTTTCAAAGAAAATTATTCTTTATGGCTAAAAAGCAAGAGTCCTTCCAAACGACAACTACTGCAATTCTCGGAGATGAAATCACTTGGTTTATTCGACTCACAACAACTGGGATTATCTTTCTGAAAAGAGTTGAAGATCAGGTTTATTCAAGCTCCTTAGTCATTATTTTTTCTGATGACTTTAGCAGGACTTCCAACAGCAATGACACCTGCCGGGATATCAGAAATTACATTTGAGCCAAGGCCCACAAGGGCTCCTGATCCAATGGATATGTCTTCGCGTATTTTCGTTCCTGAGCCAATGTAACAGCTTGGATCAATGTGCACAGATCCGGAAATTGAGACATTCGATCCAATGCAGCAATAGTCACCAACGGCACTGTCATGAGAAACAACCGTATTGGGCAAAATCACACAATGGTTTCCGATTGTCACACCGCAGCTTATGACAACATTGGACATTATGATTGTATTGTATCCAATGGTTGCATCAGGGGATCTCCCTACCGATGGATGAATGATTGTTGCAAAGCGCGATTTATCAACCGGCAAGCTATCCAGAATATTTTTGCGCCGCAAATAGTTCGTCGGACTCCCCGGAACCGCAATGATTTGTGCATCAGGAAATTCTTTTAAAAGCTCCCTGCCGCCCAAGACTTTTATTCCACAGCATTCTTTACCATGCAGTGAGCGGTCATCATCAATGAAGCCCATTATTTCCCATTCAACTGTTTTCTCGTTTATCGCAAAAACAGACATGAGAGATTCTCGAGCGTTGCCTCCAAACGGAAATAAAACAAGTCTACCGGACATGAGCCATCACTCCTTTTGCAACTTCTCCGACGTCACTCTCTTTCATGCCATTAAAGACAGGAAGGAGTATCACAGAATCCCTCGCGTTTTCCGAGTGCGGTAGCTGCACGCCGCATGCATAGGGAATTTCCTGATGCGCATTCATAATCCCCCGACGTGTCGAAATGCCGTTATCAAGCAAATGCTGCATAAGTTCGTCCCGGCTTACCGGTGAGTCATGTCGTACTTTCACCGGATAACTCTGCCAATTTGTTTTACACCAAGAGGATTCTTGAGGGAGTTCCAGCCAGAATACGTTGTTTAATTTTTCACGATAAAGCTCTGCAATATATCTGCGTTCTTCTAGAAATCCAGGCAGTTTTTTAAGCTGTTCAATACCTATGGCCGCCTGAATGTCAGTCATTCTGTAATTAAACCCGGTTGTCACATACTCTTCAAACACTACCTTCGCCGCGCTATGTCTCACCGTATCAGGAATAGACATGCCGTGTTGACGCAGAAGCCGAAACTTCGCATCATATTCGGGATTGTTTGTCGTTATCATACCCCCGTCACCAGTTGCGACAATCTTGCGTGGATGGAATGAAAAACAGGCGGCAGCACCAAGAGAATTGCCTATTTTTTGCCAACCTCCCGCACTGGTTATTTCACTCCCAACCGCACATGCTGCATCTTCGACCACGGGAATATTAAACTCGGCAGCAAGGGAGGTTATAGCTACCAAGTCGCAAGGCATACCCATTTGATGGACCGGTACGATTGCAGCAACCCGTCCCGTTAAACAACGCGTAGAAGGAGCCTTGGCCTCCCCGAAATAACACAGTGGCGATTCACCAACAGCAAGACGTGCAACATCCCGATAATAAAGTTCACCTTCAAGATATTCGCACGACTCGTGCAGACACTTTTTGAGACACTCGAAAGACATATTGTAGGTATGGGGATCGATATCGACGAAGACAGGTTCGGCAAAGCAGTATCGTATAGAATTCGCCGTCGCAATAAAGGAATGGCTCACGGTAATGACCACATCTCCCGGACGTACGCCAACCGCCAGAAGTGCAAGATGGAGAGCTGTCGTGCAACTCGAAACCGCACAGGCATATGGTGACCCGACGTACGTGGCAAAGTTTTCTTCAAATTGTCTGACTTTCGGGCCTTGAGTCAGCCATCCCGAAGAAATGACTTCCGTTGCAGCAGCAATTTCCTCAGCTCCGAGACAAGGCTTGGCTATTGGGATCATTGTTTTTTTACCCCACTGATAGTTATATTGGCATATCCGGGGTCATCACCGAGATGCTCGGATCATGCACTGGTGTCCGTCCTAACAGGCCTGTTTCCGCCGTTTCGCTGCGACCGAGCACCAGCTTTCGCCACGCGATAAGCCGTCGCAACCCTTCTTCTACATTTACCTTTGCCTTAAAACCAAGCAAACGTGCGGCCTTACTCGTGTCAGCAAGACGCCGCGGGACCGGGTTCACTAGGCGTTCAGGCATAAATTCAGGTTCAAGAGAAGACTCTGTCACTCTGAGCAGTGTTTGCAAGAGTTCCAGAAGACTGGTCTCGGTTCCGCTCGCTACATTGAAAACTTCATCTGTGACAGTGGATTCCATTGCCAGAATATTGGCATCGATAACATCATCGATAAAAACCATATCCATGGTCTGTAAGCCATCACCAAAAATCATGGGTGTCTGTCCGGCCTCAATCCGGTCGAGCCACCGGACAAGGACTTCCGTGTACTTTCCATCAATATCCATCCGCGGCCCATAGACATTAAAATAACGCATGGCAACATATTGAATGCCATACATCTCTGCAAATGAACGGACCATTCCCTCCCCCGCCACCTTTGCAGCCCCGTAATAGGTCCGGTTATTATACGGATGGTGTTTCTCATTAGTGGGAAATGAATCTGCCAGCCCATAAATTGACGCTGATGATGCATACAACAATCTGCCCACTTTCTGCTCGACGGTTGCCTGGAGT
>JAQUCQ010000328.1 GCA_028686145.1 Desulfuromonadaceae bacterium
CTGGTGAGGGGAAGAATGGAACGGGCCGCCGTGGTGCTCGGTTCAGCAACGCCTTCAGTAACAACTATTCATGCTGCCGCTCAGGGACGCCTGACGCTGTTGGAACTGCCGGAGCGGGTTGAAGGGCGGCCGATGCCTCGCGTCGAGCTGGTCGCGATGAAAGGGAACAAAGAGACCCTCTCTGCAGCTCTGTCGGCCTGCCTGGCTGAAACCTACGAGCAGGGACGACAGGCGATTGTTTTTCTTAACCGGCGCGGATTTGCCACATTCCTGGTCTGCGCGGACTGCGGTAAACCGCTGACCTGCCCCAACTGCTCAGTCACGCTTACGTACCACCGCCAGCGGAGACAGAGCCTCTGTCATTACTGCGACTATGCCGTTCCGGCACCCGGCACCTGCCCTTCGTGCAATGGCACAACATTGAGTGAACTGGGAGCAGGCACCGAAAAGCTGGAACACGACCTGAAAGAACTGCTGCCGTCAGCGCGGGTTCTCCGGATGGATAGTGACACGACTTCCGGCAAGGGGAGCCACGAGCGCCTGCTTTCCCGGATGAATGATGGAAGCGCCGATATCCTGGTCGGTACCCAGATGATTGCCAAGGGACATGATTTCCCGGAGGTGACCCTGGTCGGGGTGGTGAACGCCGAGGCGAGCCTGGGGATGCCCGATTTCCGTGCCGCCGAACGCACCTTCCAGCTGTTGTCACAGGTCATCGGAAGGGCCGGCCGTGGAGAAAAACCCGGGCGAGTGGTGGTGCAGGCACTTGATACCGACCACTATGCAATCAAGTCTGCAGCCGAGCATGATGCTGCCGGATTTTACCGGGAGGAACTGGAGTTTCGCCGCGAAGCCGGCTATCCCCCTTTCGCCTTTCTCGCGGCGTTTGCCATATCAGGCATGTCAGAACAAGCAGTTTCTGAACAGGCGGACACGACTTCCCGGTTGCTCGTCCGGCTCAAAGCGGAACTTAAGGTTCGCGTTGAGATTCTCGGACCGGCCCCCTCCCCCATCTATCGTTTGCGTAACCGATTCCGTCGCCAGATTCTGCTCAAGGGCGCCAACCGGAACGATCTTCACCGCTTGATCTCATCCTGGCGGCAACAGGCAAGCGTCATGTCGACAGTTCGCATCTCCGTCGACATTGACCCGGTTGACATGATGTAACAAGAGAGGCCCGCAAAACAACTGCGAGCCCCCGTATCATACGTTCCATTTAAGAGGTTGTGAACCGTGTCTCCCTCTTGAATGGTGTCTATCTTTTCAAATCAGAAGGTAAAACTCAAGGCAACCTGAACCTTTGCTTCTTGAGGAATATCCGACCCGCCTATTTTGAAGGTGTCTGTTGCAAATGCCCCGTCAACATCAAGCACAAACAGTGTGAAACCTCCCGTTAAAACCATGCCGACATCAGATGTCGCCAGGTTTTTATAAGCACCGCCCCGGATTCTCAACCATGAATAGGGATGCACTTCCAGACCGGCACCAAGGTTACGGCTCCTTATTGAACTGCCGACAACCGTTCCGAGAGCCACGGTCTCATTGTTGGTAAGGTCGAGATCGGAAGCAAGTGTCAACCAGCTATACGGTTCCATTGCAACGCCGAAACGTACTTGCGGGTTTAGCCTGACATCCTTACCTGCAGTCTTTGTAGTTGTATCAATTGTGTTACTAACCGCATCATATACCGGCACATTATAATCAGGAGCAGAGAAAGAGGGAGAGTTCAGGTTTTTGGCAACCAGGCCGACGCTTAACCAGTTGTCATATTTGTAGAGAGCTCCGAGGTCGATACCGAAATTGACTGAAGACTTGCTGTTTTTGGTGATATCATCCACCAAGTCTCCAGAACTGATATCATCGCCTCCCGGGCGGTTAACAAGCAGAACCTGGTTTTGATAAACGGTTCCGGAGATGATTTTAGCCGTAGCACCGATGCCAAGTTTCCCGAATTTGCCAAAATCGAATGGATGCCCGTAAGACAGTGGCACCTCGTAATACATGATAGCCTTGGTCATGGCTGAGGTGGTGTTTTTATTAAAGGTATTTGTTCCACCGGAACTTAAAGTAGGAATAAGCGTTTTTGTCAAAGAGTCATAGGTTGTACCAGCCGAAATACCGCTGTCTTTAAGTTGGTTGTCGATCGCGTATGCCAGTTGTTGCGCCTGCGTGTCCGTGAGCGTACTAGCGCTTTTAAATTGAGCTGCAAGATTCGACAGCTGATCGGCAGAGAAATATCCGCTCGGTACATACGTTTGTCCTGCAACGGCATTATAGAGATCAGCAACGGTAGTAGTGGCCGTGGTTGTGACATTTTCAGGCAGAATGTTGACAATGTCTGCCTTTGGAGTAATAGCTCCTTCAAAGTTACCATACACACCAAAAGACACATGTTTTATAGCAAAACCGATCGGCACTTGACCATTCAATGCGATATTACCATTGCGTTTGCCGATATCATCTAAAACGGTGATCGTTTTCACCATATCACCAACTGTTGCCGCATCAGCAGTCGCGCTATTGAAGTTTTTCACGTTATCGAAATTTATGTCTGCCAATTTGTCAATATTTTCAGCCAGACCATTGCTTCCCCGCGCCCCAACTCCAGCACCGGCGTACATGGCAAACGGAGTTTCATTGAAAGCACCACCCGCCGGATTCCAATAAGCGGTAAGAGCGCCATTGTTTCGAGCAACGCCTGCACCACCCATCCCCACTGCGCCTGGAGTTTGAAACTCTGTTGCCTGAGCCGCCACCGGTAGTGACAGACATAATAGCGCTGCCGCAATTTTTGCTCTCCTCATTTTACCCCCTCCTTTATTCTCTATTTCACCACAAAAAGCGTCAGGATTATAAAGGAATAATAACCTCTGTCAAGCTTCAAAAGGCATTTTATAAATTATCCGGTTGCGCTTCTGAGCACATTTGGTAGAATCAATCGTCAACAATTCACCTCATAAATCAAGGCGAGCCATGTTTAAAAACGTCCAGTCGTACGCTGGCATATCTCTTTTATATGTCGAAGACGAGGCAGCCACGCGCGAGCAAGTCTCACGGGTTCTTTCCACCCGAGGTTACCAACTGACCGTTGCTGAAAACGGTCAGCAGGGACTTGATGCTTTTCACGAGCATGCTCCGGACATTATTTTGACCGACATCATGATGCCGCACCTGAACGGACTTGAAATGGCCCGTGCCATACGAGCAGCGTCACCAGAAATCCAGATTGCCTGCATGACCGCCTTTAGTGATACTGATTACCTGATCGATGCGATTGATATCGGCATTAACCAGTTTGTCCTCAAACCGGTTGAATTCAATCGTTTGTTTACCGCTCTGGACCGCTGTCAGGAGATGGTCGAACTCCGAAAACGCCAGGAGAGACTTGAGACAGAGAATCTGCGCACAAAGAAAATCGAAGCCATCGGCATCCTTGCAGGCGGGATGGCCCATGATTTCAACAATCTGCTGCAGGTCATCCTGGGCTATATCTCTTTGGCCCGGATGAATGCTGAACCAGGGAGCAAAACAGAGTCGCTGCTTGCGGTTGCAGAACAAACATCTAAAACAGCTCGGGAACTTGGCACGCAACTCCTGACTCTTGCCAAAGGTAACACCACATTTATTAAGCCGGTACACGTGGGACAACTCATCAGAGAGGGAGTCAAGACCGAACTTGAATCGACTTCATCAATAGATTTGGATATTGATCTGCCTAGGGATCTCCCGCCTGTCATGCTCGATACCGATCAGATACAACAGGTGATTACCAATCTGGTTCTCAATGCCCGGGAAGCCATGCCGATTGGCGGAACGTTACACGTATCGGCGTCCACTGTTTCACTAACGGTTGCAAATGAACCGAATCTTCCGCCAGGCATGTATCTGCATGTTCTTTTCGAGGATACCGGAACCGGCATTCCACCTGAAGACCTGCCGAAAATATTTGATCCCTATTTCAGCACGAAAGAGATGGGATGTCAGAAGGGGATGGGGCTCGGCCTGTCGCTGTGCCACTCCATCATCAAACGCCACCACGGCCATATACATGCCGAATCCACCCAGGGCGAAGGGACCAGAGTCCATATTTACCTTCCCGTATGCCATTCAAAAGAGTGAACGTATCTGTTTTCCCGCGCGTACCAAGCAATCACGCCACTGCGGTCAACCTAATGA
>JAQUCQ010000329.1 GCA_028686145.1 Desulfuromonadaceae bacterium
ATGAAATCACCGTTTCTTTGTCAATATTCCGAAACCACCTCGCACTGCTGGACGACTTGCTGCACGGCTTTAATGCCAGTCGATTTTTTGCTGGCCAACCGTTGGAACGGCTGATTTGCCTGGATGCCGCTGCAGAATTTGTGCAGACAGTAAAAGAACTGGAAACTCGATTCATGGGATTGTCGCGCAAATTAAAAGCCGCCTATGAAATCTGCTTTCCTTCGGGGGAATTGACTGACCAAGAAGTTTCAAAGGCGCAGTTCTATCTCGCAATCCGCTCGATTATTTATAAGCAGACCAAAGGCGATGCGCCCGATGCGGAAGTCATGAACCGCGTTGTGGAGAAAATGGTGCAAGAGGCAATCAGCTGCACAGGGATTGAAAACATCGTCAATGCCGATCAGCCGGAGGATTTGTTCAGCGAAGACTTTTTGAAGCAACTGGATAAGGTAAAGCTGCCAATCACTAAGTTCAATGCACTGCTCAAACTCTTGCGTAAGGCTGTTGCCGGCTATGGTCACATGAACCGGGTAAAAGCCATCGTGTTTAATGAGCGTCTGAAAAAGGTGGTTGAATCTTACAATAACCGGGACAAATTGGTCTTTACGAGTGAAGTGGTGGCGGACTTCATCAACGGCCTTTCGGATGAATTGTTGAAAATCTTTGTCGATCTTCAAGCCGATAAAACTTCTTTTGAAAAGCTGGGTATCACATTCGAGGAAAAGGTTTTCTATGATATTCTCGTCAAGGTGCGCGACGAACACCAGTTCAAATACGAAGACGAAAAGTGTCTGCTGTTGGCCAAAAAAATCAAAGAGCTGGTCGATGACAAGTCCCAGTATGCCGACTGGTCGACCCGCGATGATATCAAAAGCCAGCTCAATATGGATTTGACCGTACTTCTCTATCACAACGGCTATCCGCCGGAGTGGAACGCGGAAGTGTTTGAGCAGGTTTTGGAGCAAGCGGAGAATTTCAAGAAGTGGCAATAAACTGCTGAGGCAAGGAGAATTTTCATGGCAAACATGCTTTTTACGCCGGTCCCCCGCACTCTCAAGGATATCATTATGGAGATTGAATCAGGAAAACTCGGCTTGCCGGAACTCCAGCGCGGCTATGTTTGGAAAGCGACCAAAGTGCGCGATTTGCTCGATTCCATGATGAAAGGATATCCCATTGGATACCTGATGATTTGGGATTCTTCAGACGGTGGCGAAAAAGTTAAGCAGATTGGCATGGATGGCAAGGCTTACTCTTCGCCCAAAAGTCTCATTATCGACGGGCAACAAAGGATGACTTCTTTGTACGCGGTGATGCGCCGCAAAGAAATAATAGATGAAAAATTCAATCCGCGATATATCACGATTTCATTCAATCCTTTTTCGCGTGAGTTCGAAGTTGGCGATAACGCTAAAAAGCGGGCAGCTGAGTGGATTTACGATATCAGTGAAGTGTTTTTGAACGAATCAAAGAGTTTTAACTACATTTCCGGCATCGTCAAAACCATTGCCGAAAGCCGTGAGAAAACTGGCGCGACGCTCAGTGACGATGAAAGGCAGATTATACAACAGAATCTCATGGATCTGCTTTCCTTGGGCAGCTATAGTATACCGACCTTGGAAATTAACGGTTCCGCTGACGAGGAAAGTGTAGCCGACATATTTGTTCGCGTCAATTCAGGTGGCGAAAGCCTCGGCGAGGATGACTTCATCCTGACATTGATTTCGGTATATTGGCAAGAAGGGCGTCAGAAAATAGAAGATTTTTGCCGAAGCGCCAAGGTGCCGAAATCAGGCACAGCGTACAACTTTTTGTTTGAGCCCTCTCCCACTCATATCATCCGTGTCGCTATGAGTTTCGGCTTTCAGCGGGCGCGACTCCATTATGCGTATATGCTTCTCCGCGGACGCGATTTTGAAACGGAAGTCTATTCAGATGTCCTGCGAATTGAACAATTTGAAAAATTGAAGTTGGTGTTAGACAAAGTTCTGCACGTGCAAAGCTGGCATGAGTTTATCAAGTGTATCGAAGCAGCCGGCTTCGTTTCTAAAGCCCTGATTTCCTCTCAAAACGCTTTAGTTTACTCGTATGTGATGTATTTGATTGGAAAACATCATTACGCTATGAAAGAATCCGATCTTCGTAAGCTGATTGCAAAATGGTTTTTCATGGCTTCGGTTTCCGGTTATTATACCAGCTCGCCGGAAACCGCCATGGAGACTGATCTGGCCGATTTGAGAAATATCAAGACAGCAGCTGATTTTGTGGCTTTGCTCGAACGAAAAATCAGCTCCAAATTTACAAACGATTTCTTTAACATTACCTTGGCCAATGTATTGGCTACTTCAGCGCCGCGCAATCCGGCATGGTTCGGCTATTGCGCCGCGTTGAACGTGCTTGATGCAAAGGTGTTGTTTTCAACGCTCCATACTCGTGAGCTTTTCAGCCCAGTAGCCACTGGAACAAAAAATGCACTTGAAAAACATCATCTTTTCCCAAAGGCTTATCTCGGTAAAATCGGGATTACTGACGATCGCGACCGCAATCAAAACGCCAATTTCGCCTTTATCGAATGGAGCGATAATATAGAAATACTTGATACCAGTCCGGCAGAATACATGAAAGAGCAGCTTGCCAAGATTTCGGTGCTTGATCGCCCAAGTGTCTATGAATTGCATGCGCTGCCGGACAACTGGGAGCACATGGATTATTTTGAGTTTCTGAAGCAGCGGCGCGTTATGATGGCGACTGTAATTCGCAAAGGGTTCGAGCGGTTGTAATATTTAACAGTTCCTCCTCCCAGTGTTTTCGTTAATAATATTTTTGGCAAATACGGAGGCTTGCGAAATGCAAATTACAAAACTGAAGGTGTGGAATTTCAGATCCTTTGGGCCGGTTGAAACTATTATTCCTCTTAACGATATGTCTATCTTGATTGGAAGCAACAGCACAGGAAAGACCACGGCAATGCAAGCTTTAATAAAGCTTTTTGGCGTGCATTCTAAAGAACGTGAATTGATACGTTCTGACTTTCATGTTCCACCTACAGTTAACCCGAGCGAAATGCTTGAAGCAAGTCTCTATATTGAAGCAGTAATCGGATTTCCAGAATTGGATGGCGGGTTAAACGCCGAAACGGGAGCAATCCCCCCACTATTTCATCAAATGATTGTCAATAGCCCAGGTGAGACGCCTTATATCCGGATCAGGCTTTCTGCAACATGGCAGCGAGGAAATACCCCGGAAGGTGATATTGACTCCAAACTGGTTTTTATAACTGTCGCAGAGAATGAAGAAGTTTCTGAAGAAAACATGATAACTGTAAAATCTCATCAAAGGTCACTAATACAGGCTTTTTACGTTCCTGCTATGCGCGACCCGAAATCCCAACTAAAGAATGATTCTGGCACAATTCTCTACCGGCTATTTAAGGCAATTAAGTGGACCGACGGCCTTTCTGATTCGCTGAAAACTAAAAGTACAGAGGTTAATGAGTTATTCACGAATGAACCTGGCATCACTACAATTGGTGCATTAATTAAAGACCACTGGAAGGATTTTCACGATGATATCAAGTATTCGGAAGCAGAGCTAGGTTTTTCTGAATCCGAACTGGCTAATGTTTTAAAGAGCGTTACAATTTCATTCAAGCCGACAGATGACGAAAGAAACTATACGGTGGAAGAACTTGGAGATGGGCTTCGTTCGCTTTTTTATATTTCACTGGTTTCGGCTTTGCTAAAATTGGAATCCAATTGTGCAACGATGCCAGCAGGTTCAGGAATTGAAATTGATTGCGCTGCTATTCCGGCATTAACGCTCTTGGCTCTTGAGGAGCCGGAGAATCACCTGGCGCCACACTTGCTTGGGAGAGTTATCAATCTGCTGCAAAATGTATCTGAACAGTCTAATGCACAGGTAATTATTTCGACACATACCCCTGCGGTTGTAAAAAGAGTGGACCCTGAAAGTATTCGTTACTTTAAAATGATGAATGATGAAGTGCGGACATGCGTTAAATCTATTGTGTTACCGCCATCACCCGGGGAAGCCTTCAAGTATCTTAAAGAGGCAGTAAAAGCATATCCTGAATTGTATTTTGCTAAACTCGTGATATTAGGTGAAGGCGATAGCGAAGAACTTATCTTGGAAAAAACTCTTCAGGCAATGAATGT
>JAQUCQ010000330.1 GCA_028686145.1 Desulfuromonadaceae bacterium
CGATCGATAATGCGCAGACCGGTTTCAACCGAACTGGTGAAGGCGATCAGTGATACGTCCGGATGGTCAACCATATAGTCGCCGATCACTGAACCCTTACCGGGTATGTAGTTAATACGCCCGCCGGGAGACCGGCTTCCCGAAAAATCTCCACAAGGTTCCAACCAATGATACCGGTGATGTTGGATGGTTTGAAAATTACGGTGTTGCCGCTTACAATCGCCGCCGCCGTCATCCCCATACTGATTGCCAACGGGAAATTCCAGGGGGAGATGACAGCGGCAATGCCCTTGGGTTCGTAGAAGTACTGGTTTATCTCACCAGGGGCATTGCCGACGCGCTGAGGCTCTCCGTAGCGGATCATCTCACGGGCATAGTATTCGAGGAAGTCGATCGCTTCGGTTACATCCGCGTAGGCCTGATCCCATTGTTTGCCGATCTCCAGGACTTGCCAGGCCGAGAGTTCAAAGAGCCGTTTACGGGCAACTTCGGCACCATTCAACAGGTACTGTGCTCTGTCGCGTGGCGACGTGTCACGCCAGCCGGGGAATGCTTTTTTAGCCGCTGCGATAGCTTGAGATACTTCTGTAATGCCAGCCTGTGATATCCTGCCCAGACGTTCGGACGGTCTGGTTGGATTAACGGTGTCATACAACTCTGAAGTAACAATCTCGGCACCGTCTATGTAAAGCGGGTAAGTTTTCCCCGCCAACGCCCGTACCGTGGCGATGGCCTGCGGAAATGCCGTGCGGCTGCCGGGGAGCGTAAAGTCCACCATCGGTTCATTGGTGAACCGTGGCAAACCGCCGGGGGCTGACAGTGTCTTACGTGGTTTGTTTGAGCGTGTGACTCGTTCACGTTCGGCGGAAATGGCCGGATCTTCCAGTAACCGTTCGATGTGGGCATCCTCGGCAAAACTCTGTCGCAGGAACGACTCATTCGCGGTGTTTTCCAGCAGGCGGCGTACCAGATATCCCATTCCAGGAACCATGTCGCCATAGGGACAGTAAAGTCTGATGCGTCCGACGACTTTGAGGATGCCCTTGCGGATCGGTTCGGCCATGCCGTAGAGCACTTGGAATTCATAGCGTGATTCGGGAACGTTCAGTTCAGACGCAGTCTCCATTACGGCTGAGATAGTACGAATGTTGTGTGAGGCGCAGGCAAAATGACATGTCTGATGGTTTTCAAGGATCATTCTGGCCTGCCGTTCAAAGGCAGCATCACTTTCAGCCTTGATGGTCCAGACCGGGATCGCCCAGCCATTCTGCTTTGCCTTGACCGTTTCGTAATCCCAATATGCACCCTTTACCAGGCGAATTGATATCTGCAGTTGATTTTGTTTGGCCCAGGCAAGCAGGTCTGCCAGGTCATGATCGGTATCTTTCAGGTAGGCTTGCAGGACGATACCGATATGCGGATAATCGCGATATTCCAGCTTCAGGCGTTTATACAGCTCGATAATGATCCCTTTGTGACGATATGATTCCATGTCAACACAAAGAAAACCGTTCAGCGCGATCACCCGTTCTGTTATGCGGCGCAGTTGTTTCAATATGGCTTCGACCGATCCTTCAAAATCCTGCGGATTTGCCAGGGCAAACAGGGCAGTCGGCTTTACCGCCACATTGACCTTTGGAGCATGTCCCCAATCCAAATCCTGTTCACCTCCATGTCCCGGCAGTCCTTTCCAGTCTTGCTGTTCCTTTTCCAGGCTCTCCAGCACATCCAGGTACGTAGTCACATATTCTTCAGCTTCCTGCACAGTCAACGTCGCTTCTCCCAGAACATCCACAACAGCGGCAAAGCCGTCTTTACGCAGTCTCTCTATGTTTTTAACCGCTTCTTTGGTGTTTTCACCGACAATAAACTGACGGGCCATCTCCTGGATATTTGCGGAAATAACTTTGTTCAGTAACGCGCCACCGAGCGAACCAAGCATGCCGGCCATTTTTGCTCCTGTTGAGAGTACCGGTGGCATATCCTTTTCTTCACCAAAGTATTCACGGATGTGGTCAGTCAGTAGCTTGGAAGTTGTCAGGGAAGGAAAGGCGTCGACAAAACGGAACATTTGGATCTTGAACTGTTCATTTTGCATGCTCCAGTCCATTACTTTGCCCATCCAGACACCTTTGTTGAAGAGCGACGGTTTTTCACCTGAGATGGAGGAGAAAAACTCCCTGCCGCGGTTGATGATCTTTGAGTTGAGTGCAGGTTCCATGGTAGTTCCTTTCAGAAAAAATGTATGAAGTTTGCTCTTGCTGTTAATGGTTAAACCATTAACTCAAAATCTGATATACAAGTCAAGATATTCCTGCAAAATCTTGTCTGATAGAGCATGTAGTGGTATGATGGTGCAACCATTTAAGAGGGGCTGTATATGTTCAAACAGGTAAAGCAGAGCAAGGCGTATCAGGATGTTGTGGATCAGATTCAGGAAGCTATCATGTCCGGAACTCTCAAGGCTGGGAGCCTGCTCCCGGCCGAACGTGAACTGAAGGAACAGTTCTCCATCAGCCGTGGTACGCTGCGAGAAGCATTGCGGGTGCTGGAACAGAAGGGGCTGATTGAAATCCGCACCGGAGTTACCGGTGGCTCCATGGTGCGGGAAATCAATAGCGATAATCTCAGCGAAAATCTTGGGCTGTTAATCAGAAATGGTGCCGTCTCACTGAAAGATCTGGCCGAGTTTCGTGAAGAGGTGGAAGGTGGCGTGACTTCCCTTGCCGCGCAACGGGCCGGGGAAGGTGATGTGGCAATGTTGAAGGCGCTTCTGGTCGAGGCGGAAAATTATCTTAAGAAGGGGCGTCCGGGGTGGGATGCCTTTATCCGCACTGACGAACAGCTGCACCTGGCCCTGGCCCGCATGAGCGGTAATGTGTTGTTTCTGACGGTGCTGCAAAGTCTGTACGCCAATATTCATACCTATTACGTTAAATACCTGCCGCGCAACAAGGCTCTTCTGCAGGAAAATCTTGATGACCTGAACTCTATAGTTGCCGCAGTAACATCCGGTAACAGTGAAGAGGCCAGGGCTGTCGCTCAATCACACGTGCGACGTTTCAACAGCTATATGGAGCAAAAAGGGGCTGAGTGAGGTGGCTGATTAATCGGCGGCTGTTTTTAGTCTGGCCTCTTTTAATCCCCGCCAGGCGTCATACGAATAAAAGCAGAGTCCGGTCCATATAAACAGAAAGCTGACCAGATGTGCCTGGGTAAACGGTTCCTTGTACAGCAGAACTGCCAGCAGGAAATGAAATGTTGGGGTGATGTACTGTAGAAAGCCGATTGTAGCAAGGCGCAGGCGGCGGGCAGCCGAGGCGAAGAGCAGCAACGGTACAGCGGTCGCGACGCCTGCCAATATCAGGAGACTGCTTGTTTGCACCCCATTAGCCAGAAAACCGCTGTTACCCTGCCAGGAGACAAAGGCTAGGTAGCCGAGCGCTGCCGGTCCGAGCAGCAGCGTCTCCACCGTCAGGCCGGTCAACGAGTCAACCGTTACAATCTTTCGCAACAGGCCGTAGGAACCAAAAGTAAACGCCAGTATCATTGCGACCCATGGAATCCGGCCATACTGAATTGTCAGCAAGATAACCCCGGCCGCAGCCAGAAACAGGCTGACCAGCTGCAGGCGACGCAGACGCTCCTGGAAAAAAAGAAAACCGAGCAGGACGCTGACAAAGGGGGTAACAAAATACCCCAGGCTGGACTGAATAACCTGAGCATGCCCAACGGCAATGATAAAAACCAGCCAGTTGGTTGCAATCAGCAGAGATGAAGCTGTCAGCAGCCCTACTGCACGACGGTCGTGCAAGGCATCACGGATCATACCCCATCGGCCACGCCAACCAATAATCAGCCACAGAAACAGCACTGACCAGACGATTCGATGACACACCACCTGCAGGGGAGGTACCTCAGCCAATGCTTTGAAATAGACCGGGAAAAAACCCCAGATCAGATACGCCAGAATCCCGTAGCCAAGCCCTTCCACTGTATTCTGCCGATTAACTGCCTTATCCTGCACGCTCATCACCTCTCTGAGCACAAATCCGTATGAACCGGTGTCGCTCGTGGACCTGCTGAGAAACGGGTAAAAATCAACAGGCCACCAAAGATGAAACTAGCGCCGATAGTCTGCCGCAGCGTAGGGAATTCCCGCAAAAA
>JAQUCQ010000026.1 GCA_028686145.1 Desulfuromonadaceae bacterium
AATGACACGGTCAGCGCCAGAAACTCACCAAGCGAATCCCATCTCAAGTACCCTTCCTGCTGGAACTGCTGAACATGTTTGGGGGCTGAGCCACCTGCACCTGTCTCGAAAAGTCCTCCACCAGCCAGAAGCGGTACGATTGAGAGCATCTTTGAACTGGTACCCAGTTCAAGAATCGGGAACAGGTCGGTGATATAATCCCTCAAGGCATTTCCGGTTACGGAAATCGTATCTAAACCGGCTTTTGCCCTTGGGAGAGTGAAGCGCATCGCTTCCACAGGGGACATAATCTGAATATCGAGACCTTTGGTATCATAATCTTTCAGGTACTGATTCACTTTCAGAATCATCTGGGCATCATGTGCCCTGTTTTTGTCCAACCAGAATATTGCCGGTGCACCAGTGGCTCGTGCCCTGTTTACTGCGAGCTTGACCCAGTCCTGAATCGGCAGATCTTTTGCTTGGCAACCACGCCAGATATCGCCTTCTTCTACGGTGTGCTGGAACAGCACCTCTCCCGCAGCATCGACGACACGCACTGTGCCATTTCCTGGAACCTTGAAAGTCTTGTCGTGTGAACCATATTCCTCAGCCTTTTGTGCCATAAGGCCGACGTTGGAGGTGCAACCCATGGTCGAAGGATCGAAGGCGCCGTTTTTCTGACAGAAAGCAATGCACTCCTGGTACCACTCGGAATATGATGTATCGGGAATGACACACTTGGTATCGTGCAGTTTGCCGTCCGGGCCCCACATCATCCCCGAGTCACGGATAACAACGGGCATGGATGCGTCGATGATGATATCGTTACTTGCATGAAGGTTGGTGATTCCCTTGGCAGAGTCAACCATCGCCAGCTCAGGTCTTTTCTTGTACACTTCCTGAATATCCGCTTCTATCTCTGCTTGCTTGTCTGCCGGCAATTTCTTGATTTTCAGGTAAAGGTCTCCCATACCAAGATCCGGATTGACACCCAACTCTTTAAATGTGGCAGCATGCTTTTCAAAGACATCCTTGTAGAAGACAGAGACAAAATGACCGAACATGATTGGATCGGAAATTTTCATCATGGTTGCTTTGAGGTGTACTGAGAACAACACACCTTTTGCTTTTGCGTCTTCGATCTGCTCAGCAATAAATGTGCGCAGAGCTTTGGCGCTCATAAATGCCCCATCAAGGACTTCACCTTCCAATAGAGGCAGTTTTTCTTTAAGAACTGTGACTTTCCCAGATTGATCAACAAACTCGATTTTTACATCGCCAGCCTTTTTCATCGTAGTGGATTTTTCACTATGGTAAAAATCTCCAGCTGTCATATGTGCTACATGCGTCTTCGATTCCGGACTCCAGGCACCCAGCTTAACCGGATGTTTTTTGGCGTACTGTTTAACAGAAGCGGCCACCCTTCTATCAGAGTTACCTTCGCGCAAAACAGGGTTAACGGCACTTCCCAGGCACTTGGCATATCGAGCATGCAACTCTTTTTCTGCATCGGTCTTAGGCTCTTCAGGATAGTCAGGAAGTTTATAGCCCTGCTCCTGCAATTCCTTGATAGCAGCTTTCAGCTGGGGGATTGAAGCACTGACGTTAGGCAGCTTGATAATATTGGCTTCAGGTTTTTGTGTAAGATCACCCAGCTCAGCCAGATAATCAGGCATCCTCTGACTTTCGGTCAGGTAATCAGGAAAGTTTGCAATGATTCTTCCTGCAACAGAGATATCTCTTGTTTCAACAACAACGCCTGCTGCCTTGGTGAATGCATTTACGATCGGAAGTAGAGAGTAAGTTGCCAGTGCAGGTGCTTCATCAATTTTCGACCAAATAATTTTTGCTGTTTCTGTTGTCATGTATCTCTCCTTAGATTTAATACCAGATAGCCTATGGCCCTATGAAAGCAGTAATGCGATCTTGCAAACATAAATTTAAAAAAGGTTTTTTTATCTCGCGGATCTTCGGTATCTACCCTATATGCCAATAAAATTGATGCGTTTTTTTAACAATACTATATATATATACAGATATTTTACAGTGACGGTAAAAATCTTGTATACAGTATACAAAACCCATTTGAGTGTCAAGGAAAAATAGGTTTAAGTGATTGCTGCCAAAGCAGACGAAAGAGCCTTAATACCAATTACTTTTTATTAGAAAAACGTCGCGCTTCAACGGCTTCGTCGCGGCTGAAATTTCGGGGTATTACGAAGACTTGTCCAGGCCAGAGGCGTTTGGGATCACGGATCTGATCGCGGTTGGCTCTGTAGATAAGCGGCCATAAGGTAGAATCGTTATAAATTTCCGTTCGAGCTGAAATTTGCGGCAGCGTTTCACCACGTCGGACTGTATACGTTGTTGGTAGAGGCTGTGGGGTTTCTTTATGTTTTTTCTGAGCCAGGCGCTCTGCCTCGGCTAACCTGGCGGCCTGTTGCGCCCTCAGCCGTATCTCCGCTTTTGCAACGGCACGCATCAATTGCTCTTCTTCAGCCTTCGCCGCGAGTTCTGCTAGTAGTTGCTGTTTCTCAGCTTCACGTTGCTTTCTGACGCGTTTGACTTCAGATTGCAACATTTCTGCCTTTAAAAATGCCAGCTGATAATAGACATCTGCTCCTTTATCATCTTCACGAACGTGATACAGTGCCTCACCATGCTCAAACGTTTCCAGCAAACTTCGATACTCTTGTGGAAACAGTTCCGGAGTTTCCCTGCGCCCAAGATTTTCGACCAAGTGAGTTGTCTTTGTGCGCCAGGTCGAGATCGGTGCAGAGCAAGCCGCCAGTAAAGCACAAAGCAACAGTATGTAAACTGCCTGGCGGATTTTACCGATCATGATCAACTTTGCTTTTCAGCCAAACGGATACCCAATTCACGAAGTTGTTTGTTGTCAACCGGAGAAGGCGCCTCAGACATCATGCAAGTTCCCTTCTCTGTTTTGGGGAAGGCTATAACATCACGGATTGAATCACTGCCGGTCAGCAGCATTATCAATCGGTCCAGACCAAATGCTATCCCGCCGTGTGGAGGAGTTCCAAATTCAAGAGCATCCAGAAGGAAACCAAACTTACTGCGGGCATCCTCAACATTCATTCCGAGCAGCTTGAACATTAATGATTGAATATGCTCTTGATGAATCCTGATAGAACCACCACCAATTTCGCTGCCATTCAATACGAGATCATACGCCTTGGCACGACAGAGCCCCGGATTTGATTCAATAAACTTCAGATCTTCATCCATTGGTGCAGTGAAGGGGTGGTGTACTGCACACCAGCGTTTTTCATCTTCATCCCATTCCAACAACGGAAATTCGGTTATCCATACAAAGCGGTATTCATCCTTGCTAGTCAACTTGAGAAGATTCGCCAAGTGGTTACGCAACCTGCCGAGCGAATCGTTGACCACCTTGGGTTTATCTGCAACAAAGAACAGCAGGTCCCCTTCTTCAGCTCCAAAAGAGTTGTTCATAGTAGCAATCTCTTCCGCAGTAAAGAACTTGGCAATTGGCGAATGCCACTCGCCGCCCTCCATTTTTACATATGCAAGTCCTTTAGCACCGTATATTTTGACAAATTCTGTCAGATCGTCAATCTCCTTACGGGAGAACTTTGCACAACCCTTGGCATTTATACCTTTTATGATTCCTCCCTTTGAAGCAACATCGGCAAAAACTTTAAAACCTGACGCCTTGACAATATCAGTAAGATCGCACAGTTCCATACCGAATCTCAAGTCGGGATTATCAACACCAAAACGACGTATTGCCTCGGCATACGTAAGTCGCTCCACCGGCAACTGAACCGCAACGCCTTTTGCTTCAGTAAAAACACGCGCAATCAACCCTTCCATGACAGTTATGATATCTTCCTGATCTATAAAAGACATCTCACAGTCAATCTGCGTAAACTCCGGCTGACGATCGGCACGCAAATCTTCATCGCGAAAACAGCGTACGATCTGGAAATATCGGTCAAAACCTGAAATCATAAGGATCTGTTTAAAGATTTGAGGAGATTGCGGCAGTGCATAAAACTGCCCCTGATTTATACGGGAAGGCACCAGAAAGTCACGTGCCCCTTCCGGGGTCGATTTCGTAAGAAACGGAGTTTCAAGTTCAATAAAACCGTTATCCGTCAGATATGAACGGGTCAACTGTGCTACCCTTGAACGCAGAATCAGGTTATATTGCAACTGAGGGCGCCGAAGATCTAGATAGCGGTACTTCAAGCGAATGTTCTCATTAATCTCATTATGTTCGTCCAACATGAACGGCAACGCCTTTGAACGATTGAGCAATTTGCATTCAAGCACTTGAATTTCTACTTCTCCGGTCTTCATATTCGGATTAACGGTGCCTTCCGGACGCGGAATTACAGTGCCCCTGACCGCCAGGACAAATTCGCTACGGACCGATTCGGCAACGGCATGCCCGGACGCGTTGACTTCAGGATCAAAGACAATCTGAGCTATTCCCTCTCGGTCACGCAAGTCGATAAATATAAGTCCGCCATGGTCTCGCCGTCGCAGTGCCCACCCCATCAAAATCACTTCACTGCCGATATCTGCAGCCTTCAGGTCACCGCAGTAATGTGTCCGTTTCCAATTCCCAAGAAAATCCATACTATCCCCCAATTTACGTATAATTTATTTATTTTATCAGTTGGCCGATACTGCCAAAGCGCGGCCTGAACTTTTCACTATCCCAGGACCAGTACTTGATAAATGCCAACCCCTTTATTTGATCACGACGCACAAATTTCCAGAAACGACTGTCGTAGGAACGGTCACGGTTGTCACCCATAACGAAGTATGAATCGGCTGGTACGGTAAAAGGTCCAAACGTATCACGCGGATTCACCTCTTTCGGAATCAGATCCTTTTCCTTATGTACTTCGTGAGGGTTTACATACAATTTACCATTGACATACACCTTTTTATCCTTTCCCTCCACCACATCACCAGGGACGCCTATCACGCGTTTGATAAAATCTTTACTGGGATCTTCCGGATACTCAAAAACAATTACATCACCACGACGCGGGTCACGAATCGTCAGGACTCGTTTATCTATGAAAGGAATTTCAGTGCCGTAAATAAATTTGTTGACCAACAGGTGATCACCAATCTGCAGCGTATCCTCCATTGATCCAGACGGAATCTTGAAAGCTTGAACTATATAAGTACGAATTACCAAAGCCAGCAGTATCGCAATCGCAATCGACTCGGCGTATTCCCGGATCAAACCTTTCTTTTTTACCGGCTGCGGTTGTACCGGAGAAATTGTTGTCTGTGAAGAGTCTTGGTGTTCTTTCATATTGGATTCCTTTATTAACGTAGTCGGTCAATCAACCTTCAGAATTGCGAGGAATGCTTCCTGTGGCAACTCGACATTGCCAACATTTTTCATCCGCTTTTTCCCCTCTTTTTGTTTCTCCAGCAACTTCCGTTTACGGGTGATATCCCCGCCATAACATTTTGCCAGAACATCCTTGCGCATGGCTTTGACCGTCTCACGGGCAATAATTTTGTTACCGATGGCAGCTTGAATCGCCACCTCAAACATCTGTCGCGAAATCAGTTCCTTCATTTTTGCGACAAGATCGCGACCGCGAAAATATGCTTTTTCGCGGTGCAGGATCAGTGACAGAGCGTCAACGACTTCACCGTTGATCATGACATTCATCCGTACCAGATCACTGCGTCTATATTCAAGATGTTCATAATCCAGGGAAGCATAGCCTTTGGTTATTGATTTGAGACGATCATAAAAATCCAGCACGATTTCGTTCAACGGCAGTTCATAGATAATCATAACGCGGGTCGGCGTCAAATATTTGATCTCGCGCTGAACACCTCGTTTGTCTTCACAGAGCGCCAGCACGCCACCGACAAATTCATTTGGAACATGAATGTGGGCCAGGATAAAAGGTTCTTCCAGATACTCCGTGCTCTGCAGTTCGGGCATTTGATTGGCGCTCTGAATAGAATACACTTCGCCGTTCATTTTGTGCACCCGATAAACTACCGTCGGAGCGGTTGTAATCAACTCAAGTCCAAACTCCCGTTCCAGGCGCTCCTGAATAATTTCCATATGCAGCAGGCCGAGGAACCCGCAACGAAAACCAAAACCAAGTGCCAGTGAAGTTTCCGGTTCAAAAGAGAACGACGAATCATTCAGTTTCAGCTTGGCCAATGCATCCCGCAACTGTTCGTACTGGACGGTATCAATCGGATACAGGCCGGAGAAAACCATCGGCTTGACCTCCTTGAAACCTTCCAGCGCCTTATCGCACTGGCGATGCAGCAGCGTGACGGTGTCGCCAACTTTGGCATCGGCAACATCTTTGATACCCGCGATGATGAAGCCGACCTCCCCCGCTACCAGCTCCGGCACCTCAATCATCGTCGGAGCAAACACCCCCACCTTAAGCGCTTCAAATGAGCTGTTTGTCGACATCAACTGAATCCGGTCACCTTTTTTGAGCGTGCCGTCAAAGAGTCGCACCAGAATAATTACCCCCTGATACTGATCATACCAGGAGTCAAACAACAACGCCTTGAGGGGAGCATCCGGGTTTCCGGTGGGTGATGGTATTTTTTTGACAATTTCCTCAAGGATCTCGTGCGTACCGATCCCTTCTTTGGCACTGGCCAAAACAGCATCATGGGCATCAATACCGATGATGTCTTCGATCTCCTGCTTAACCCGTTCCGGGTCGGCAGCTGGCAGATCAATCTTGTTCAATACGGGAAAAACCTCTAGATTAATATCCAAAGCGAGGTAGACATTAGCTAGAGTCTGGGCTTCGACTCCCTGAGAAGCGTCAACGACCAGCAGTCCGCCTTCGCAGGCAGCCAGAGAACGTGACACCTCATAGGTAAAGTCAACATGACCGGGAGTATCAATAAGGTTAAGCACATAGTCAATACCGGCGTCGGAACGGTAATTAAGGCGTACAGTCTGAGCCTTGATCGTAATGCCCCGTTCCCGTTCAAGATCCATTTTATCAAGGAACTGGTTCTGCTTGTCCCGATCAGAAACAGTGCCGGTATATTCAAGAAGGCGGTCTGCCAGTGTCGATTTACCGTGATCGATGTGGGCAATAATGGAGAAGTTGCGGATTCTACTGATTTCCATGAATTCCTTCGTACTCTAAAAAATATGACTTTTGAGAATAAATAAAGATGGCGGGAAAGTAAAGGGGAAAAGGGGAATACCTACCTGGCACATCTACATAATTCACACTTGACAAGAGGACGTTAAATGAGGCTTATTTTCACCTCATTGAATAGATAAACAGAAGCACCACTATTAAAAACAATTATGTTATAAGGATTTTAATTATTACACTCTCCAGATTTACTCATAAAAACGACCCTATTCACAACCATGAATACTGGATGCGCCGTGCCATTACTGAAGCGGCTAAGGCACAGACAAAAAATGAGGTGCCAATCGGGTGCGTCATCGTACAAGACAACAAGATCGTTGCCCGCGGATATAACCTGCGCGAAACAAGTCAGGATCCGGCAGGGCATGCCGAAATGATTGCCATAAGAAAAGCCGCCCGGAAACGTGGTTCCTGGCGGCTCCTTGATACGGTCCTGTACGTTACTCTGGAACCATGCACTATGTGTATGGGTGCTATCATTCTTGCCCGCATCCCCACCGTCGTCTTCGGCTGTTATGACCCGAAAGGAGGTGCGGCCGGTTCGCTCTATGACCTCTCCAGCGATCCACGCCTCAATCATCAGGTTGAACTTGTGCCACGCATTCTTGAATCAGAATGTTCAGACCTTCTGAGCAGCTTCTTTGCCCAATTGCGCATGCGCAAACGACGCGAGCGCATTTCTTGACTGTTCCACAATTACATTCGGAGCATGGCAAAAAATCTTGGGGATTTTGGAACATTGTACCAACAAAAAAAGGGAGAACATAATTTTGTTCTCCCCTGGATGAATCAGGTTTTTACCGACAAATGCTCAGCCCGCCAGACCGAAACTTTCGTGCATGACGCGTACGGCCAGTTCGGTATATTTTTCATCAATGACAACCGATATTTTTATTTCCGAGGTTGAAATCATTTGAATATTGATGCCATTTTGGGAAAGAGCGCTGAACATTTGCGTCGCTACGCCTGCATGGCTCCGCATTCCAAGACCTACGATCGATATTTTGCTGATGTTTTCATCGGAAATGACCTCTTTGGCCTGGACTTGCTTGGCAACGTCATTCGTGATCAAAAGTGCCTGTTTCAGATCAGCCTTCGTTACAGTGAAAGTAAAGTCGGTCATACCGTTGTCGCTGACATTCTGAACGATCATATCAACCGAAATAGCGGCATCAGAGAGTGGCGTAAGAATCTTTGCGGCAATGCCGGGCTTGTCAGGCACTCCCTTAACAGCAATTTTGGCCTCATTCTTGTCGTATGCAACCCCTGAAACGAGAATTCCTTCCATTTCCTTATCCTCCCTGGTAACCATCGTACCGGTATTTTCATTGAGACTTGAGCGGACATGTACGTCCACGTTATATTTTTTGGCAAACTCAACCGATCGAATCTGAAGGACTTTGGCTCCCAGACTGGCAAGTTCCAGCATTTCGTCATATGATATCTTTTCAATCTTGCGGGCCTCTTTACAGATATTGGGGTCGGTCGTGTACACTCCGTCAACATCTGTGTATATTTCGCAAACATCTGCTTTGAGTGCAGCTGCAATAGCTACAGCAGAAGTATCGGAGCCACCACGCCCGAGCGTAGTTACATTTCCTCCGGCATCGACGCCCTGAAAACCGGCCAGAACAATAATAGTGCCCTCTTTGAGATCAGCACGGATGTTTTTGTCGCCAATACTCTCAATGCGGGCTTTTGTAGCGGTTCTATCGGTAACAATGGGAACCTGCCACCCCTGATATGATTTCGCCTTATATCCCTGAGACTTGAGATACATGGAAAGAAGCCCGATAGTAACTTGTTCACCGGTCGCGACTAGCACGTCATATTCGCGGCCATCCGGTATTTCACACATTTCATTGGCAAGTGCGACCAGCTTGTTGGTTTCGCCCGACATGGCAGAAACGACAACGATCACATCGTTTCCGGCGTCATAGGTTTTAATAATTCTTTTTGCAACATTTTTGATGCGCTCGGGTGAACCGACCGAGGTGCCGCCGTACTTCTGCACTACTAGCGCCATACTACTCTCCTTGAAAAAAATGGTTAAAGATATAAAGAGATAGGTTGAGCTCTATAACAGACATTCTACTGTCCGGTCAAAGATTTTTTTGTTGATGAAGTTTCTCTGCCAGAAGTTCAAGAACTACGTCTGATTTTTGTCCGGAACTCGTTAGAGTAATCAGGCGCCGTTTCTCCTCTTTGTATTCAAACTGAAGAGTCAGTACATCTGGCGGCAACAGTTCGCCAAGACGCTCAGACCATTCGACGACACAGACGCCATCACCGTAAAAGTACTCTTCAAACCCAAGCTCAGCAATATCATCATCGCCGGTCAGGCGGTAAAAATCGAAATGATAGACCGGAGTATCACCTGGATAGCAATTCATAATTGCGTACGTCGGACTTGCAACCAGATGCACGCTTTGAGGAGCAAGCGAAGCAACCACGCCGCGCGTTAGACAGGTTTTACCGCCGCCAAGGTCGCCTCGCAGCGCCAGAAACAAACCCGATCTCAACAGGGAGCCGATGAGGTTGCCCAACCGTTCCGTTTCGCGCGGCGAGCCGCTTGTGATCTGAAGTCCGGGCACTACCGGTTCATTGAACGAATAATGTCAATGCGCGACACTATTCCAACCAGTTTTTTACCTTCTACAACGGGAAGTGCGTGTAATTTTTTACTACTCATGATTTCGGCGGCACTACTGGCGAGATCAGAAGGAGCAACAGTGACCACATCCGTTGATGCAAGTTCAGAAGCAGTTTGCGCGGTAATTTTATCAAGATCCCGCTGCAGGGAGCTTTCTCCCTCAAGCGGAATGATCCAATCAAAAAGAGATATAACCGTTGGTATGTGAAGAGGACGGTCCTGTTCGACCAAATCTGAGGCGGTGACAATTCCGGTAAGATTCCCGACCTCATCAACAACCGGGAGCGTTCCAAAACGCATGGTATCAAAAATACCGGCCATTTCACGCACGGTAGTGGTCCCCTTTATTGTAACGACGTTGCTCGTCATGATATCAGCTACGGTCAGCATGGTATTCTCCTTGTTTTTGTATGTAAGGGTTAGGACTCACCGAATATCTTCACATTCGATAGCATGTGTTTTTTAACAATTTGTTATACGCATATGGCAGTTTTTCAAGGATGTCAGTGGCATTTATGCCAATTTCACCTTTTGCCTCTGCCACCATATCAGCGGCAAAACCGTGGATAAACACCCCCAGGCGACAGGCAACCCACGCAGTATACCCTTGTCCCAAGAGAGAGACAATTATGCCGGTCAGAACATCGCCCACACCGCCGGTAGCCATGCCGGGATTGCCACTACCATTGATAGCTGCTATGCCAGCAGGAGAAGCTATAATGGTGCGGGCCCCCTTGAGAACCACAAACACACCATAGTTGCGGGCAAATTCCTGAGCAACTGAAATTCTGATCGCCTCAACATCCGGGATTGATGTGCCCGTCAAACGTGACATTTCTCCCGGATGAGGAGTGAGAATCACCTGTTGTGATTTTTTCCGCTTCAAAACAGAGACGTCTTCCGCGACGGCATTCAGGCCATCCGCATCAATTACCAGAGGCAGCGTAATAGACTCCACAAGATTATGTATCAGAATACATGTTTCCGGGTGACGGTCAAGTCCGGGACCAATTGCAACAGCATCCTTACCCTCCAGCAGCTTTTCAATCATTGTAAAAGCACTGTTTGCCAAATAGCCTCGGCCTGAATCAGATAGAGGAACAGTCATCACTTCCGTTGTCTTTAATTCAAGAATGCTGTGAATGCTTTCTGCTGCCGCCAAAGTTACCAACCCGGAACCAGCTCTCACGGCACTGTTGGCTGAAAGAGCCGCCGCTCCAGTCTTACCAGTAGATCCGGCAACAATCAGACAATGACCGAATGTCCCCTTGTGGGCTTGACGATCACGCCGCTGCAGCAGAGGCCGTATGGCATTCTCATCCAGAAAGTCGTAACCTGATGTGGATTCCATCAGATGCGATGGTATTCCGATATCAGCCACGACCAGACGGCCGGCATGCTCGGCACCTGGATAGAGAACATGGCCTAGCTTGGCAAAGGCAAATGTAACGGTTATAGACGCCCTGACGGCGTCTCCCAGCACCCGACCGGTAGTGCCATGGATACCGGAAGGGATGTCAACTGAAACGACAGGCCGCCCGGAAGAATTCATAAGATCAACGGCTTCAAGATAGATATCGCTGACATTGCTGCACAATCCGGTACCCAGCAGAGCATCGACAATAACGTCAGCCTGAAAAAAATCTTCCATGTACTGGGAAGATAAGCGGCCCTCGCTTGTACAATAATTTATGATTGAACCGGGAAGTTTCTCAAGATTTGTCGCCGCATCTCCACTGATCTGGTTGCGTTCAGAGAGTATGATGACTTTGACGCTCCACCCCTTCTTTTGAAGCAAGCGTGCAATGACATAGCCATCTCCGCCGTTGTTACCTTTGCCGGCCATAACAATACAGCGACCGTTTAATCCAAACTCGGCTACGATCACTTCGACACAGCAGATACCTGCGTTTTCCATCAATTGCAGGCCCGGAATGCCACATTCCTGTATGGCTTTTTTATCGAGCTCCTGCATCGTATGTGAAGTAACCACTTTCATTTTGACTCCAATACCACCATCGCAATTGCACTGCCACCATCGTGAGACAGAGACAGATGTACATTGGCCGGATTTATACCCTGAAGCCGTTCAGCTGCTTTTCCAGAAAACAACAGCTCCGGTTTACCCAGATCATTATTCAACACTTCCATCTCCTGCCACGAAATACCATTTCGCAGGCCTGTTCCCAGCGCCTTCAAAAAAGCTTCTTTTGCAGCAAAACGCGCTGCCAGACAAGAAGCGGCATCTTTTCTACTCTCACAGACTGAACGTTCAGACGGCGTAAAGAGCCGTTCAATGAGAGCAGAATTGCCGTCATCAATAAAACGCTGAAAACGCTCTGTTGCTACAATATCGGTGCCGATACCATATATCATGCGTATTTAAGCAATTCTACCATGTCTCGCACCGCCCGATCCAACCCCACTATCATGGCACGGGCAATAATCGAGTGACCGATGTTATATTCTTCAATACCGCCCAGAGCGGTAATAGCCTTAATATTGCCATAATTGAGGCCATGGCCGGCATTTACTCCCAATCCTACCTTGCGGGCAAGTTTAATAGCAATATCGATATTTTCAAGTTCACGCTGCTGCTCTTCCCAGTTGACCGCATCAGCGTAGGAACCTGTGTGAATCTCGATATAATCGGTACCGGTCTTTTTTGCAGCCTTGATCTGTTCCTGGTTTGGGTCAACAAATAAACTCACCACAATGCCACCATCTTTCAGGCGCTTTACCGTATCGGTGATCTGTTTGGCATTGACGATCACATCCAAGCCGCCTTCAGTAGTCAACTCCTGCCGTTTTTCCGGCACGAGAGTCACTTGTTCCGGTCTTATTCTGAGCGCAATGCGGATGATTTCCTGGGTAGCGGCCATCTCAAGATTAAGCTTGCTCTTTACGGTGCGCCGCAATATCTCCAGATCTCGATCCTGGATGTGACGACGGTCCTCACGCAGATGAATAGTTATTCCTTCAGCCCCGGCCATCTCTCCAATGGCGGCAGCAGTCACCGGATCAGGTTCGACACCGCCACGCGCCTGGCGGACAGTGGCGATATGGTCAACGTTAAGCCCCAGTTTTGCCATCATTTTTCTCCAATATGCCGCTTCACCAGATCACAGATCTCATTGGCCCACGTCGTGATCTCATATTTATCCTGACCCTCAATCATAACCCGCAACAACGGTTCGGTTCCGGAGTAACGAATCAACACACGCCCTTCGTTTCCGAGCTTGCCTTCGACATCTTTTATTTTGGCAGCAACATCACTTATAGTAAGAATGTCCCGTTTTTCCTGAACCCTGGTATTGCAGAGTACCTGCGGTAGGGGAATCATGATTTCAGCAAGCTCGGAAAGCTGTTTATTTTCGCGACGCATGACAGCCAGGAGCTTTAGCGCCGAAAGGATTCCATCTCCGGTTGTGCTGTAATCCAGAAAAATCATATGTCCTGATTGTTCGCCACCCAGATTATAGCCACCTTTACGCATCGCTTCGACCACATGTCGGTCCCCGACATCAGTCTTGATGATTTTACCGCCCGCTTTTCGCAGGGTAATATCCAGACCCATGTTGCTCATCACTGTTGCCACCAACGTTTTTTTATGGAGCAGCTTGTGTTTCAGCATATCGGTAGCACATATTGCCATTATGTGGTCACCATCAACCTCATTGCCGAACTCGTCGCAGACGATTACCCGATCGGCATCTCCGTCCAGAGCGATGCCGATATCTGCTCGATGCAGCTTGACCGCCTCACTGATAACCTCGGGATGAAGTGATCCGCAACCGGCATTGATATTGATACCGTTCGGGTTGACCCCCAACGATATAACTTCGGCACCCAATTCTTCAAACACAGCTGGAGCGACCTTGTATGCAGCACCATTGGCACAATCCAAAACAATCTTCAAACCAGATAGATCCATCTCCTGAGGAAAGGTATTCTTGAGAAAAACGATATAGCGGCCTGCAGCATCTTCAATGCGATACGCCTTACCAACTTCTGTCGCAGTCGGCCGTAGGGCATCAATTTTTTTTGATTCAATAAGTTTCTCTATCTTAAGTTCCAGTTCATCCGGCAGCTTAAAACCATCAGCCGAAAAGAACTTTATGCCATTATCCTGAAAAGCATTATGAGATGCGGAGATAACAACACCGGCATCAGCACGCATAGATGAAGTAATATTGGCAATGCCGGGGGTCGGTAATGGTCCTACCTGAAGGACATCAACTCCCATTGAGCATATTCCCGCTACCAAAGCATTTTCCAGCATGTAGCCGGAGAGGCGGGTATCTTTTCCAATCACGATGCGGTGGCGGCGATTTCTTCCACCTTTGAAAATATAGGCAGCTGCCCGTCCCAGTTGCATCGCCATTTCGGTAGTCATGGGATGCACATTTGCGACACCACGGACGCCGTCAGTTCCGAATAGTTTTTTCATTATTGTCTGCCTCCTGGCCCTAACAAGCACCTGAATAGATAATGTTTTTATTCTGATACATGTGCCACCCTCGGTGCGCGCCGCCCCTCAATCGCCTTGCGAGAAAGACGGCGAATCTCGGCCGGGTCGGCATCATAAGTGATCTTGCCTTCATGAACAATTGATATTTTCCCCGTCTCCTCTGACACAACCAACACCAGAACGTCAGTCTGTTCAGAAATCCCAAGAGCAGCCCGATGCCTCGTACCAAAGCTCTTCGCAATGTCTGGATTCTGGGATAAAGGAAGAAAACAGCCAGCTGAGGTAATCTTTTCCCTTTGTATGATAACTGCACCGTCATGAATCGGTGAATAAGGCAAAAATATTGAAGTAAGCAGTTCGCTGGTCACTTTGGCATCAATTTCGGTGCCGATCTCAGCCAGGCCGTCAAGCGACATCTGTCCTACAATAACGATCAGGGCTCCAATTCTTCTTTCGGCCAACTCCTGAAGTCCTTTTGCCAATTCATCAACTGTTGTAGACAAATCAGGATTGTCACTATCACCGGCCTTGTGACGCTTCCAGAACGAAAAAAGTGCGCGCCGAATATCACTTTGAAAGATTACTGCCAGAATGATTGGCGCTGAGGTAAGAAGCAGATGGAGTAACGAGGCGGTTGAAGTAAGACCGAATTCATTTGAGCTGAACTCTGCAACAACAAGGGACGCCAGAATGGCAAGGACACGATGTGCGGCCTCTTTTCTGAGAATCAGCGTACAGCCGTATACCAGGCCGACAACAAGTATCTTGTCGAGTAGGCCAGACAAGGTAACGCTTTCAAAAGGTGGGTCCATATTTCCTCTTTGAAACCGGCGCCAAGCACCATTCAGCTGTGAATAACGGCATGAGCCATATCAGCAACATCGCGCATGGCCCGGACATCATGCACACGCAGGATCGAGGCACCATGGGATACGGAGAGAGCTACCGTAGCGGCAGTACCGAAGAGGCGGTCATCCGTCCGCTCTCGTCCCAGCACTTTGCCAATGAATGACTTTCGGGACGGCCCAATCAAAATCGGCAGCCCAAAACTGGAAAACTCCGCCAGTCGCCGCACAACGTCCAGATTGTCTACTGCACCTTTGCCAAAACCTATACCAGGGTCAATTGCAATATAATGATCGGAAATTCCGGCCTCACGAGCTCGTAAAACGGAGGCACGCAAGCCGGAGGTTATCTCCGCCATCAGATCATGATATTTCGTATTCTGCTGCATTTCATCAGGAGTACCTCTGGTGTGCATCAACACAACACCTGCTCCGCTTGCTGCCGCTAATCCTGCCATCTGTGGATCAAAATTGAACCCACTAATGTCATTGATAATTTCAGCCCCGGCTAAAAGCGCCCTGCCGGCAACTTTGCTTTTCCAGGTATCGACCGATATAGCGCATTTCAATGAGGAGGCGAGCCGTTCAATAATCGGGACAATCCGGCTTATTTCTTCTTCAGACGATACCGGAGTTGCACCGGGACGGGTGCTTTCACCACCAATGTCAATGATATCAGCACCTTCAGATTCCATCATCAGAGCCTTTTCAATAGCCCGACCCGGATCATTACAGCAACCACCATCAGAAAAAGAGTCCGGAGTAATGTTCAGGATTCCCATTATCAATGGACGGTCAAGTGACAATGAGCGCCGGGACGTGCGCCACTCCGTCGGAACTGAAGTGCTCCGTACCAGTAACGCGTCCAGTTCTTCTGCTAGTCCAGCCAAACCAAACGGTTGTGCTTCAAGTTTCCGGCAGAGTCGTTGAATCTGTTTGGCAGTACCGATCAAAATGCAATCAGTACTTTCAATACTGCAGGCAACCGTACCTCTGGCTACAGCTGCGTCTCCTCCCAGAGACAACATTTCCTGCTTAAGGACATTTGCTTGACGACACTTAATCTGTGGCAGATGAATGCAAAGCGTCTGCATTTTAGGAACCATTTCAATGATTCCATGACTATCTACTGCTATTCGCTGCAATTCATGAGCGGCATGCCTTGGAGTCGGCACTACCAGTAAACGAGGTAAAAAAGTGCCCACGGGGCTATGCATTAATATCGGTATGTACCGGCTCTGTCGCCGCCTGTTCGACCGGTGCCACCTGAGTTGGTGCCGCCTGAGTTGGTTCCGGACAAGTCAGCTTGCCAGTGTTAATGATTTCATCAACCTGGTCGCCAGAGAGATTTTCCTTCTCAATCAGACACGCAGAAAGGTCGTGGAGTTTTTGGATATTCTCACGCAACAATCCGATTGCACGCTCATATGATTCATCGACAATTCGCTTGATTTCATCATCAATATGCTCGGCAGTCTTTTCACTGAAGTTTTTGTGCATGGCCATCTCGCGACCGAGAAAAATGGATTCATCCTTCTTGCCGAACGAGAGCGGCCCCATCTTATCGCTCATTCCCCATTCACAGACCATCTTACGGGCCATATCGGTCGCGCGCTCAATGTCATTACCGGCACCGGTTGTAAAGGTATTGAAGATCAAATCTTCAGCAGCACGCCCCCCCATCAGAACTGCAATGCGCGCCAACAGTGATTCACGGGAATAGCTATGTTTGTCTTCGATCGGCAGTTGCATGGTTACGCCCAATGCTCGTCCGCGGGGTATGATGGAAACTTTATGAACCGGATCGGTACCCGGCACCATCTTGGCGACCAAGGTATGGCCAGCCTCATGGTAGGCAGTGCTTTTTTTCTCTTCATCAGAGATCACCATACTCCGCCGCTCGGCCCCCATCATGACTTTGTCCTTGGCGCTGTCAAAATCGCTTGGTTCTGCAACGGTTTTATTCAGACGGGCAGCCAGCAAAGCTGCTTCGTTAACCAGGTTGGCCAGATCGGCACCTGAGAAACCAGGGGTGCCACGGGCGATTACCGCCAGATCAACAGCATCAGAAAGCGGCACCTTCTTGGAATGAACTTTGAGAATCATTTCTCGGCCCTTGACATCAGGGCGGGGAACAACAACCTGACGGTCAAACCGGCCGGGGCGAAGCAGTGCCGGATCCAGAACATCAGGACGGTTAGTGGCTGCAATCAGAATTACCCCTTCATTGGACTCAAAACCGTCCATCTCGACCAATAGCTGGTTGAGTGTCTGTTCTCGTTCGTCATAGGGAATTAAAGATAAAAAAAGAGGAATTGAAGCAAAAATCATTTTTTATGGAGTTGCTGGAACTGGAAAAACTTTAACCGCCTTAGCTTTAGCAAAATCTCTTAAAAAAGATGTATTAAG
>JAQUCQ010000331.1 GCA_028686145.1 Desulfuromonadaceae bacterium
ATTATAGAGACCGGACAGTGTCGTCATTACGTGATGAAGAACATCAAGTGCAACCTGGACAGCTGCAGAACCTGTAGTAACCTGACTGTAGAGTTCCGTCAGTATATCTGCATCGCTATGGGCATCTCCAGCAGGCTTGACGGCGGCACTGAAGCATTGTATCCGGTTATCGGCTGAGGTAAATGAACCAGATTTTTCTGCTCCTGATGCAGCCGGGAGAACAACATGCGCCAGCTTGGCAGTATCGGTCAGGAAAATATCCTGGACCACCAATAGCTCCAGTTTCTGCAGAGCCTTCATAACACGGGTACGATTCGGCATATAGTGAAGCGGGTCACTCCCCATGACGTACAGCGCCTTGATCTGGCCTGCTTCAATCGCATCGACGATCTGATAAAGATCTTTCCCCTTAACAGCAGGAACGGTTGCATTCCAGGCGGAGCTAAACGCTGCAGCAGCATGCTCATAGGTTCGATATCCGGGCAGATACTCGGGGCAGATACCCATGTCAAGCATGCCCTGGGTGTTGTTTTTCTCATCCAGCGGATAGATTCCAGCTCCTGTATCAGCAACGGCACCGGTCAGTAATGCCAGATCAATCGTCCCGGCAACAGCGTTCCTGTTGTCGGCAGAACGAATGACACCGGCACCATAGATCACAGCAGTGCGATCACCTGAACAGATCAACGCAGCGGCTTCTCGAAGTTGACTTTCGGTAATTCCCGAAAGTTCAGTAATGCGCTCAAAGGAGAGAAGGTCAAGCGATGACTTCAGCCCTTCGAGCTCCATCAGGTTGCCTGCTGAAGCAAGCCCTTCAGCCAGCACAGCCTTGTTAAGACCGGCAACCAGCCATGCTTCACTGCCAGGACGACACTGCAGGAAAGCGTTGGCAAACTTGTTCATGGAGCTGGGACGGCTGCCCGCCACCACCAATTTGGCATTATTTTTCGTAGCTGCCTGAATCACACGGTAGGCAAACCCGGCTGATTCGGCTTTGAGATCTGCTCCGATCACAATAATCGCGGTCGCTTTTTCGATAACATCCATACTGAATGTACCGCCACTGTAGCCGAGCATTTCCCACTGGATTACCTGCGAAGGAAGATACCCGAGACGGGCCTCGGAGTCTATGTTATTGCTCCCAAGCGCCCCGCGCAAAAATTTCTGGAAGAGATAGCTTTCCTCGTTGGTTACACGCGGAGATCCGATACCGGCAACAGCATTACCGCCAGATGCAAGGGCTGCATCCTTGAGCCCCTCAGCAACAGTGGTCAATGCCTTGTCCCAGGAAGCGCCTTTAAAATTTGAGCCATCTTTGATCAATGGTTTAGTTATGCGAGCCGGAGAGTTGAATGCAGCATAGCCGAAACGACCATTGGCACAGAGATTACCACGATTAAAACCATCATCCGAACTTGTTACCCGCTCAACCCGACCATCTTTGGCATGATAATCGATCTCACAACCGGTCGAGCAGAACGCACACACGCTTGGGGTCACGTCGAACGTCCAAGGACGTCCCTTGAATTTGAAGGGTTTGCTGATCAGGGTACCGGTCGGACAGGCTCCGATGCAGTTGCCGCAGAAATCGCAGTCAAGCGACTCACGAGTCATGGTGTCGATAATCGTATTGTCGCCACGATCAACAACCTCAATCGCTTCTCGCCCAACAATTTCGCGACAGACCTTGACGCATTTTTCACAGAGAATACAGCGGTTTGGATCGCTTTCCAACAACTTCCAGTCATATCGAATAGGCAACCGTTCCAGATCGGCACCGTAGCTGTTTTTGTCAACCTTTAATGAGTAGCAGGTATCCTGGAGGTTGCACTCTCCTCCGGCATCACAGACCGGACAATCAAGCGGATGATTGACGAGCATCAACTCCAGCGTCTTTTTGCGGGTTTCTTCCAGCTTGGGAGTGGATGTGGTAACACTGATCCCCTCTTTGACGGGTGTATTACAGGCGGTCATAGGACGATCAACTCCCGCAATATCAACGATACATATTCGACAGGCACCGGTCGTTGAAACTTTTTTCAACCAGCAAAGCGTCGGGATAGTGATCCCCAGTTCTGCTGCTGCATCCAGGATGGTCGTTCCTTTCGGAACCTGAATTCTTTTACCGTCAATCGTCAACGTTACCATATCTATTTCTCTCCAGGCGTATAAACTGATTAAATTAAACCACGACCATTGCCATTCTATAACAGCGCAGACAACGGTCTGCTTCAGCCTGTGCCGTACTGTCACTGAAGCCAAGCTCTACTTCACTGTAGTTTCCTTTTGCTGCCCGAGCACTCCCGTGTACTTCTTTCTGGTTAGCACGTTCAGCGGAGTCAAGCCACGACACCTTCTCATTTTTATCGTAGACGCCTAGATAGGTCAGCACATCATCAAAAATGTCCTGTTCACTCAAATAGGCATCTCCCTCTTCGATCCAGCGTTGAATGACTGACGCTGCCCGATGCGCATTACCAACGCAGGCAACAACCGTCAGCGGACCGATCTCGGCATCGCCTCCTGCAAACACACCATCACAGTCGGTCATCAAGGTACGTGAAAGCGGGTTGCCCATGCTGTCTTTCAGATCTTTGCCTGCAGCATCTTTAAGCGGCAGATACTTTGTTACAACCGTGTTCCATTTGGTGATATCAATTCCCATGTCAGCGGGAATGAAGCTCAGCTCCATATTCTGACCGATTGCAGGAATAACCGTATCACACTCAATGACAAATTCCCTGCCCGGCATGGGCTCCGGACGACGGCGCCCTGAAGCATCCGGCTCACCAAGTGCCATACGTACGCATTCGACGCCGGTAACTTCATTCTTGTCATTAGCAATAATTTTCGTTGGCAGAACCTGGAATTCAAATTTGACGCCCTCTTCATCGGCACCGTCAACTTCCCAGACATCGGCAGGCATCTCTTTGCGTGAACGACGATACACGAGGCACGACATTTCCGCCCCTTCACGCAGAGCTACTCGAACGCAGTCGATGGCAGTATTTCCCCCTCCGACGACCACGACTTTTTTCCCCATGCCGGTCGGCTTGCCCAGATAGGCATCACGCAGGAAATTGATCCCGCCAGTGAGGAAACCTTTGTATCCCTTTTCTTCACCGTCCACTCCCATCGGTTTCGATGTATGGGCGCCAGGAGCGATAAAAACGGCAGCGTGTTTCTTCCGCAGTTCAGGCAGAGTGATATCCGTCCCGACCCGACAGTTATAGACAATTTCCACTCCAACAGACTGGATAATGTCAATATCCCGTTGCAAAATGGTGCGTGGCATACGGTATGCAGGAATACCAACGGCAACCATGCCGCCTCCGTACCCCTCTGGCAACGCCTCATAAATCGTGCAAGGATACCCTTCCAAAGCCAGATAATAAGCAGCAGCCAGGCCGGCAGGACCGGCACCAACAATACCGACACTCTTCTCTTTTCGCGCTTTGGGAGTCAGCGGAGGTAATACGTTATGAAGCCGTTCATAGTCAGATGCGGTACGTTTCAGCACCATGATGTTGATCGCATCATCAACATTCTTACGACGGCATGCGGTTTCGCATGGGTGCGGACACACACGACCGCAGACTGCAGGCAGAGGCATATTTTCCCGAATGGTTGCCAGCGACAGGTCCATCTGATAATTTTTAATTGCTTCGATGTATTTGGGGATATCGATATGTGCCGGGCATTTATCCATACACGGAGCAGTGATTTTATGAATATAGCGCCCAGGGGTTACTCGTGGACGGCACACGGGGTTCAAGTACGCCAGAAAATCTTCGCGATAGTTTTTTACCGCATCAAAGACCGGCACTGTTGCACTCTGACAGAGCGTGCATTTGCAGTTTTTCAGCAGTTCCGCCAGATCCTCGACCGTATCCAGATCAGCTTCACTTGCCTTGCCGGCAAGCACGTTCTGGAAGAGGTCCATAAGCACCTTCGTGCCTTTCTTGCCCGGTGTACACTTCCCGCAGCAGAACAGAGTCTGGACCCGTTTCATGTATTCCGCCGTCATGGCCGGGACATCGACATCCTTGTCAAACAGAATGATGCCGTCCCATCCCATAAACGCTCGCAACGGGCGTTTGCTATCAAATACAACCGGCAAACGGTAGCTGACCGCCTGCGG
>JAQUCQ010000332.1 GCA_028686145.1 Desulfuromonadaceae bacterium
GATAAAACTGGCGGTACCGACCTGGACCGCGGTAGCCCCTGCCAGCATGAATTCAAGCGCATCGACCGCATTCATGATCCCGCCGATGCCGATAATCGGCACCTTGACCGCCTGTGCCACCTGCCACACCATGCGCAGGGCAATCGGCTTGATGGCCGGGCCGGAAAAACCGCCGGTGATATTGGCCAGTACCGGTCGGCGCCTGTTCAGGTCGATGGCCATGCCGGTCAGAGTATTGATCAGCGACAACGCATCGGCGCCGGCATCTTCGCATGCCCGGGCCATCACCACCACATCGGTCACGTTGGGTGAGAGCTTGACAATCAGCGGCTTTTTCGTTGCAGCTCGGCAGGCTGACACGACCGAGGCCGCACAGTCGGGATCAGTGCCAAACACGATCCCCCCCTGCTTGACATTCGGGCAGGAGATATTAACTTCCAGGGCTGTCACCTCGGCAATTTCATCAAGGCGGTGTGCCATTTCGGCGTATTCGGCAATGGTGTTGCCGAAAAAGTTGGCTACAGCCGGAGTGTTGACCGTGCGAAGAAAGGGAACTTTTTTGGCAATAAAAGCATCAATACCGACATTTTGCAGGCCGATGGCGTTCAACATTCCACCGGGTGTTTCGACAATGCGCGGCGTCGGGTTACCGGCCCGCGGTTTGAGAGAAAGTCCTTTGGTCACAAAGGCGCCGATCGATTCCAGATCGACGTATCCGGAAAATTCCTCACCGTAACCAAACGTACCGGAAGCGGTCATTACCGGGTTTCGAAGCGGAATACCGGCCAGGTTGACAGTCATATCAGGTTTCATGGCAGATTTCATGGTCAATCCCTCCATTTCAATTCGCCTGACTCAAAAACCGGTCCCTCGGTGCAGACACAGCGAAAGTCAGGTGTCTCTGCTGAATGGGAGTGCCCGGGGGCAACACAGCCAAGACAGGCGCCGACCCCACACGCCATATACCCTTCCAGCGAGACCTGGCAGGGGATACTGCGCTGTGCCGCAATTCCCGCAACAGCGTTCAGCATGCCGTGCGGGCCGCAGGCATAAATAGTGGCTTTCCCCTGCAACTCATCCAGCCGCCTCACCAGTGCCTCGGTCACCAGGCCACACTCACCCAGCGAACCATCCTCGGTGGCGGTATAACATTCGACCCCGAGCCGTTCGAATTCGGTGATACAGAGAATATCGTCCCGTGTCCGACCGCCGGCAAAGAGCCGTACCTTTGAGGTTGCAGCCAGTTCTTTTGCCAGCAGGTACAGCGGTGCAAGCCCGACCCCACCACCGACAATCAGTTTTTCTTCTTCCACCTCGCCCAGATCAAACCCTTTGCCGAGCGGAGCGAGCACATCAAGCAGGTCGGTTTCATGCAGAGACGCCAGCATAGCAGTACCCTTCCCCACCACCCGATACAGCATTTCCAGATATGGCTGCGGGTTCGCACCACTCTGAGCTGGCACATAGGTGCCGACATCAAATATTCCGAACGGACGCCGCAGCAGTGGATCGATGGCGCCGTTGACACGCACCATCATGAACTGGCCGGAACGTGCGGATGCACATTCAGGTGGAGCGGTCATGCGCATCCGCCAATAGCCGGGTGAGACCTCCACATTTGAAAGAATGAGTGAAGTAAACTGCATCAAGAGTTCTCCTTAAGTGGTTTTTCCATCAGAACTGCATCTTCGGCCGACTCATAATATCCGGCACGAATACCGACGCGCGTGAAACCAAGCTTTTCATAGAGCGAAATTGCGGCAGTATTGGATGCACGCACCTCCAACGCCATTATTTCAGCCCCTTTTTCAAGTGCCTGCGTTGATGCGTGATCAAGCAGCATCCGCGCAATCCCCCTGCCGCGACGGGTCGATACCACTGCAACGTTCAATATCTGCGCTTCTTCAAACAGCGACATCAGGCAGACATAGCCGACAACACTCTCCATTTCAACGGCTACAAATGGCCAAGAATAGCGTGATATCAGCTCATCCCGGAAATGTTCATGGTTCCAGGGTGATGAATAGGAAGCAATTTCTATTGCCATAACGGCATCAAGATCATCCTCGATCATCGGTCGAACATGAATCTTCGGCAGGAGTTCCATAGCGGAACATAATAAGCAAACCTTCAGCTCTTGTAAACGCTTTAAACTTATATTTGACATTGACAGCACACTGACTATCTGTATAAATACAATAACTCTACATACGAGGTATTTCTTTAATGTATAACATTGAAAACAGCATCGGATTTCTGCTCTCAAAGGCCTACCAGCGCGCTTGGGCTATTATGAGAGAAGAAATCGAGCCGTACGATCTTACCCCTCCGCAATTTGCGCTCCTCTCGTTCCTCTGGCAGCAGGACGGCATGACACAGGTGGAACTGTCTGAAAAAGGGCAGATTGACCGTTCCACAATTGGCGGACTCATTGACCGGCTGGAGCGAAACGGTCTGCTTGAGCGACGGCAGCACCCGCAGGACCGCCGGGCTCACAAGATTTATCTTACTGAACACGGCAAAGAGATGGAGGAGACCCTGACGGCATGTGCCGGACGGTCCTTGCAGCGGATTACCGCCGGGCTGAGTGAAAATGAGCTCAAAGAGCTCAGACGGATGTTGGAAATCTTACGCGGAGAGCGGAGGGTCTATGAAATTCCTTCGTGCTAGTCTTATCGGGGTTCTCTTTCTCGGCATGGCATCCAACTCATGGGCCGCACCTCTCTCCCTGCGGGAGTGCCTGATCAAAGCGCACGACAACAATCCGGCTCTGAAGAGCATAGCCTGGGACAGCCGCATTGCCGAAGAAAACAGTCGCCTGGCCTCGGCTGCCAGATACCCGCGTATTGATGCCACCGCCGGTTATACGATGCAGCTGGATCCGCAGGCAGTGAAAATAGGCGGGGTTACAGCAGAAACCCAGGAACCGGATTTTGCTACCGCCGGTCTTGCGGCCACCTATACTTTGTACGACTTCGGACGCCGTGATGCCCGAATCCGGCAAGCACACGCATATACCAATGCAGCTTCTCAAAGTTTCCTGTCAACCAGCGGTGATTATGCTTTACAGGTAATCGCGGCATACTTCGGAATTCTTGAAACGCAACGCCTGATCCAGGCGGCAGATGAGGAGGTCGCTCAAATAACCGAACATCGCCGCATCGCACAGGTTCTCTTTGAGGAGGGAGTTGTCACCCGCAACGATGTTCTGCAGGCTGATGTGCGCCTCGCTTCTGCCCGCCAGAAACAGCTGGCTGTTATCAGCAAGCGTGACAATGACTGGTTGCTGCTTAATTTTCTCACCGGCAGTGAGCCCGGCTTTCGTGGCGAGCTGGATGAGGCAACAACGCTTATCAATTCCCGCCAGAATACAACGAAGCCCCTTGATATTCTGGGCAACCGTCACGACATCAGAGCACAGAGGCAGATACTCGATGCCCGCGAATTTGAAGTGCAGGAGAATCGCAACCATTATATTCCCGAGATCTACACGCGGCTGAGCATGGATTATGTCCAAAATGACAAGGTGCGTGAGCAGGCAATCTACTCAGCAACGGTGGGTATTCGTGTCAACTTGTTCGACGGCTACGCTGCGCAGGCGGTCTACGACCGGGCGCTAAAAAAGCGTTCCCAGCAGCAAGATGCCTTCCGGCTGGCGGAGCAACGCGCACAGCTAGAGATTGCCACCGCCCGCAATGATGCAAACGTTGCACAGGAACGGATCAGCGTGACCGAAGCCGCTATAAAGCAGAGTGAAGAGAATCTGCGCATCAACGAAGAGCGCTATCAGGCCCGGGTCGGAATCGCCTCGGAAGTATTGGATGCGCAAACGCTGGTCACGCAGACCAAAACCGACTACTACCGGGCGCTCTATGACTATCAGACCGCCACGGCCCGCCTGCAGAATGCACGTGGAGAACTGTAAACACCACTTAAAAGTAAATTCCGGAGGATATATGGCAGAAGATATCGCACCACCAGCACAAGAAGAGCAGATAACACCTGAACCAGAAACGGCGCGGGCCGATGCAGCTGCAGCGACAAAACCGGGCCACAAAAGAAGAAGAGCACTCATCATTTTGCTGGTGGTCATTGCCGTGGCGGGATTCTACGGCCTGAAGCTGTT
>JAQUCQ010000027.1 GCA_028686145.1 Desulfuromonadaceae bacterium
CTTCTTCCTATCACAGTGGCGTACCGGCTTGCAACCTGATTTCCATAAACGATTCAGCGTTCCTTCCGGGGTCCGCTTTTCCCTTTACCGGGCCGGTCGCCTGTGCTGCGTGTACCGTCCTGATTATGAACGTCGCCCCGCGGCTTTAGGCCAGTTAACCGTTTGCCCCGCAGCGGAATGCGCGGATATTCTTCCGAACCGGCCCTGGTGCGACCTGTCTGAGAACCCGGAGACTGAGCAGTATGAGTTGCAAGGAGAAACTCAATCCGCCGTGTAGCCGGAGATACCGACGCTACCGTGATCCGTGCCTCATCCCCAATCCGGAATACTTTTCCGGTGCGACGGCCGATTAGGGAGTGCTGTTTCTCGGCGTGATTGTACAGGTCGTCCGTCAGGGTCGAGATATGCACCAGGCCCTCAACGAACAGTTCTTTCAGCTCCACGAAGAAGCCGAAGGCGGTCACTCCGGTGATGTAACCGTCAAACTCCTCTCCTACATGCTGTTGCATGTACTGAAGCTTTTTCATTTCCACCACATCCCGCTCAGCTTCCATTGCGACCCGCTCGCGCTTGCTGGTGTGCTCGGCGATTTCACCCAGCCGTTCGGTAGCAATAGCAAGCTGTCTGGAGGCACGTGTTCCCGCTGGTTTCTTCTCTGCCGTGAGGGCTAACGCTGCCTTTAATATCCGGTGCACCACCAGATCGGGATAGCGTCTGATCGGGGAGGTGAAGTGACAGTAGCAATCCGAAGCCAAGCCAAAATGCCCGACGTTGTCGGCGGCATAGCGGGCCTGTTTCATGCAACGGAGCAGGGAATAGTTGATCATTCGCTCCTCGGGACGACCGTCGGCCTGGGCCAGCAGGCGCTGGAGTTCCGTCGGCTTGACTTTCTCATCAACAAGTTTGAATTCGTAGCCGAAGCCAAAGACAAATTCCTGGAAGGTTTGCAGTTTGGCCGGATCCGGATTCTCGTGGACTCGATAAAGAAAGGGGATGTCCCGGCTGGTGATGTATCGTGCAACTGCTTCATTGGCGGCCAGCATGAATTCCTCGATCAGCTGGTGTGCCAGGTTGCGTTCGGCACGAACAATCCCCTCGGTCTCTCCGGTCAGGCCGATGATGATTTCCGGTTCGGGAAGGTCGAAATCAATGCTGCCGCGTTTTTTGCGCATTGCCATCAAAATCAGTGCCAGTTCCTTCATATCCAGCAGCATCGGCGCCACCGGCCGGTATTTGTCGGCAACTTCGCGGTCATCGTCAACAATAATCTGCTTCACTATCGTATAGGTCAGCCGGGCCGCACTCTGTATGACGCTGCTATAGAAGGAGGATTCAAGCATGGTGCCGTTGCGGTCAAAGAGCATTTCGGCTGTCATAGTCAGGCGGTCAACGTGTGGGTTGAGTGAGCAGATGCCGTTCGAGAGTCGTTCAGGCAACATCGGGATGCAGCGGTCCGGGAAATAAACCGAGGTTCCGCGCAGGTAGGCTTCCTGGTCCAGCGGGCTGTCTTTTGTTACATAGTTGGAAACATCGGCAATTGACACCCAAAGCCGGAAATGCTCACCGTCGCGGCGCAAGGAAACGGCGTCGTCAAAGTCGCGGGCCGTCTCGCCGTCGATGGTCACGGTCGGCATCGAACGCAGGTCTATGCGCCCTTTCAGATCACCACTGGAAACCGTATCGGTGATCTTCTCGGCTTCGGCCAGCACGTCCGGTCCAAAGACGTGTGGCAGGTCGAAACGGCGAATCACCGATTGTACCTCAACCTCTGGATCATCCGGCCACCCGAGAACCTCGGTGATTTTTCCTTCGGCAGGGCGGCCGCCAACTGGATATGACGTCAATTCGGCCACGACCTGGTGACCGTCTTGCGCCAGACCGTGCCCTTTGCTCGGAATTGCCACCACCAGATTCAACCGCTGGTCATCGGGAATGACGATCGCTCCACGCTTGGTTTCTTCATAACGCCCGACAATGCGACTGGTGGCTCGTTCGATCACCGCCAACACCCGCCCGTCAAGTTTGTTTCCTCCCATGCGGCTCGGGGAGGAACTTGCCTCCACCAGGTCGCCGTGCATTGCACCTTTCAAAAACTTTGACGGTATAAAAATGTCCTCGCCACCACCATCCGGAGTCACAAATCCGTAGCCGTCGCGGTGTACCGAAATCCGGCCACGGGTCGTTTTTATTTTTTCCGGCAGGCTGTAACTGTTTCCCTTCAGCCGTACCACATCACCGTCTTCGTTCATATCTTCCAGCATGTTTTTTAGTTCCCTCTTGACATGGCGACCGCCAACGGCACGTAAAAGAACGTCAAAATGGATTGCTCCTTCCTGCTGTTTAAAAAATGCCAGTATATGTTTTTTAGTGAGATTCATTGATCCGCTCCTCGATAATCCGCATGGTCGTATGTGGTGACACAGTGTATATAATTGCTTTTAAATTGCTTCACTTCCTTAGCTCAGCAGACTCTGGGCAAGAATCTCGGCTGCCAGATCAAGGTTGGTTTCCGGATTTAAAGTGGGGCCAAGCAACCGGGTCTGGCCAGCCCGGGTAAGCAGCCGGTCATCATAGTCTGCTGCGGGGCAGAGTCTGCGCAGTTCGCTTATCAGGTAGGTAAAGTTCAGTTCCCGGGATAGCTTCATGGCTGCGCCCAACCCATCATAGGTCACGCCGTTCTGGCGGAAGATGACCGGTGATTGCGTGTCGGCATAAAGATAAAGAACCTTTCCCCGCTCCTCGGTTGTTATCTCTTCCTGACGTTCGACCTTGCTGGTCATCGGTATTCCGCCGGAAAGAAGAGTCTTGCCGATGCTGAGCTTGCGCTCGGTAACCGTTTTTAGCTCGGAAGTCCCCGCAATGCTCGTGCCCTGCAGAAGAAGGTCAATCTCTTCATAAGGAATCTCCTTCTGTTGCCCGTCACCCGTTTCAATAAGTATTGACATTTTGTTGAACTGAAAGCGGCGGATAATGAAGTCGCCTGCTCTGCTGCGAACCGCCATGGCATCAATGATCAACGTCGCGAATCCGTCCTGCTCCAGTTTCTTCGCCACTGTTCGTGCCCTTTCTCTGTCAGCGAAACTGGCTGCCACGGCAGGTCCGGCACCAATCATGCGCTGTCGCGCTTCGAAGGCGGTTATACCGAGTACTCCGGCAAGTGCCTGAACCAATTCGGGTGTCTCTTCTTTCCAGCGGTTGATGGCAACGACATGCATGGAACCCTCCCTTGAGGCAATATCCTAACCTTTATTCCGGTATATTGTAGACGTCATACCTCATGTGGCCGATATATGCAAACGAGCATGATTGATTATAAGCTGTTTCTGAATAAAATCATCTCTGATGATGTGGGTGACAAAAAGGTAGATGAACAGAGTTAACCAGAAAAAAAACAGCGATGTGGCTGGGTGAGAGAGTTTAACAGGATTTATAGGTGATTAGCTTGGTTCAGCCCAGAGCCACCCACTTTTAAGCATATTTTTTGTACCCAGCCGCAAAAAATATGCTAATATCGCGATTCTTTTTAAGCTAATCCTTATAAATACAGGATAAGTGCGTTGACGAAATCAATTTCTGCCGGAAAAGAGCAGAAACATCTTCTAACTTACTAATATCCGGGAGGTAGTAATGCCGCAATTCTTTGAAGGTAAGCTTGAAGCTAAAGGGCAGAAGTTTGGTATTGTTGTCAGCCGTTTCAACAGCTTCATCTGCGAGCGTTTGCTGGAGGGGGCGGTTGATGCGCTGATCCGCCACGGTGTTGACGATAAAAACATTCATGTTGCTCGTGTCCCAGGTGCTTTCGAGATTCCGCTCTTTGCAAAAAAAATGGCGGAATCCGCTAAATATGATGCGCTGATTTGCCTCGGTGCTGTTATTCGTGGTTCGACACCGCATTTCGATTATGTTGCCTCTGAAGTTTCCAAAGGGGTGGCAAGCGTTTCTCTGGAAAGTGGCGTTCCTATTGCTTTTGGTGTTTTGACGACCGATACGATCGAACAGGCGGTGGAGCGTGCCGGCTCCAAGGCGGGCAACAAGGGATTTGAAGCAGCAGTAACCGCTATTGAATCTGTTAACCTGCTGAAGGTGCTCAAATAATGGGATTACGACGTGAAGCGCGTGAACTGGCACTGCAGATGTTGTATGCACTGGATTCGAACAGTTCTGTCGGGCTGCGTGAAACGTTGCAGACCTTCCGCGAAGAGCAGGGTGAAACAGCGGGGAAGGTGCGGGAATTTGCTGAAGGTTTGGTGTATGGGGTCCAATCTCAGCGTGCCGTTATCGATGAAGCCATACGCTCCCGCTCAAAAAATTGGTCACTGACACGTATGCCGCGGGTTGATCTGAACGTCATGCGTTTGGCCACGTATGAACTGATGTTCCGTTCCGACATTCCCAAAAAAGTCAGTATCAACGAGGCAATTGAGATCGTCCGCCGTTATGGAGACAAGGAGTCGCCTGCATTTGTGAACGGAATACTCGATGAGATCGAAGCCTGTGCAAAAACTGAACTCTCAAGCGAGGAACAATGAAAGATATACAGGTTGGTCTGATAGGGTTTGGCAATATTGGGGCGGGAGTCGTTAAACTGCTGCGCGAGAACGCGGACGTTATCCGCGCTAAAGTTGGGGCAGGCATCGTATTGAAGCGCATTGCCGATCTTGATATAACCAGTGATCGGGGCGTCGCTGTTGATCCCGGCGTCCTGACAACCAGCGTTATTGACATATTCAATGATCCCGAAATCTCGGTGGTCATTGAATTGATCGGCGGTTATGAACCGGCCAAAAGTTTTGTGCTTAAGGCGATTGAAAATGGGAAGCATATTGTTACCGCCAACAAGGCATTGTTGGCGCTGCACGGTTCCGACATTTATGCCGCTGCCGTTCGCAAGGGTGTCGAAGTGCAGTTCGAGGCTGCCGTCGGTGGCGGCATTCCGGTACTGAACGCAATCAAGAGCAACCTGGCCGCCAATCATTTTAGCAGTGTCTTCGGCATCATGAACGGCACCTGCAATTATATTCTGACCCGCATGACCCAGGAAGGTGCCGATTTTGCCGATGTGCTGAAAGCAGCGCAGGAGCTTGGCTATGCCGAACCTGATCCGACCTTCGATGTTGAGGGTGTAGACACCGCCCATAAGCTGGCCGTTCTGATTTCGCTCTGCTTTGGCACCCGGATTGACTTTGCCAATATTTATACTGAAGGGATTGCCAATATTAGCGGGCTGGATGTCAAATATGCCGCACAATTCGGCTATCGTATCAAGCTGCTTGCCATTGGAAAATGTGTTGATGGCAAGATCGAAGCTCGCGTGCATCCGACCATGATTCCGCTTGACAGTCCTTTGGCTGATATTAATGGCGTGTTCAACGCGATTCGCCTGACTGGTGATTTTGTCGGTCCGGTGATGTTCTCAGGGCGAGGTGCCGGACAGAACCCGACCGCCAGTGCGATTGTCGGCGACCTTATCGGTCTTTCGCGCAGCATGAAGGCCGGTGCCGGGCGTCGCATGTCACCGCTCGGTTTTCTGGATAATATGGTTGTTGCCATACCGGTCAAGCCCATGGCAGAAATTGTCAGCAAATATATGCTCCGTTTCAGCACCCTCGACAAACCGGGCGTCCTCGGGGGAATTGCCGGAGCCTTGGGTACACATGGCATCAGTATCGAATCGATGGTGCAGACCGCTCACGAGGTGGATGACTCGGCACCGGTGCCGATCGTCATCATGACCCACGCGGCCCGCGAAGGTTCGATCCAGAAGGCGCTGGCGGAAATCGATCAGCTTGACATCATTTGTGAGAAGACCAGTTTTATCCGTATTGAAGACAATCTGGAATAGTGTTTACATTTCAAACCGGAGGAGCCATGACCACCAAAATCCTGCTGCCTGAAGACCAGATACCGCGTCAGTGGTACAACATCATTCCTGATATGCCCGGCCCGTTGGCTCCTGTGATTAGCCCCCGGACCATGAAGCCTGTCACTCCGGACGAGATGCTGGCTATTTTCCCGATGGCGCTGATAGAGCAGGAGATGTCACAGCAACGCTGGATCGATATTCCCGATGAAGTCCGTGAAATATATCAACTGTGGCGGCCATCACCGTTGTTTCGTGCCCACCGCCTGGAAAAAGCGCTCGGGACACCGGCTAAGATTTATTACAAATATGAGGGGGTTTCGCCGGCAGGGTCGCACAAGCCGAACTCGGCGATTCCGCAGGCATACTATAACAAACAGGCCGGCATCCGCCGCCTGGCTACCGAGACCGGTGCCGGTCAGTGGGGGAGCTCCCTGGCTCTCGCTTGTTCCATGTTCGGCTTGGAATGCACCGTTTACATGGTCAAGGTTTCCTGTACCCAGAAGCCGTACCGCAAGAGTATGATGCAGTTGTGGGGCGCTCAGGTTCATCCTTCTCCTTCCGAGTTTACCAACGCCGGTCGAACTATTCTGGCTCATGATCCGAATTGCCAGGGTTCCCTTGGTATTGCTATTTCGGAAGCGGTGGAGGACGCCGCCACCCATGCCGATACCAATTATGCCTTGGGGAGCGTTCTCAATCATGTCTGTCTGCATCAAACCATCATTGGCCAGGAAGCCCAGGCCCAGATGAAGATTGCTGGTGATTATCCTGATGTCGTTATCGCCTGCTGCGGCGGAGGTTCCAATTTCGCCGGCCTGGCTTTCCCGTTCATCTCTGATCGTGCCAATGGGAAAAATGTCCGGTGCGTCGCGGTTGAACCGGCATCCTGTCCGACACTGACCAAAGGGGTCTACGCTTTTGATTATGGTGATACCGCCAAGCTGGCGCCGATTTCGATGATGTACACGCTCGGGCACGACTTCATGCCTCCCGGTATTCATGCCGGAGGCCTCCGCTATCATGGCGAGTCGGCACTGGTCTCGCAGCTGTACCATGCCGGGCAGATCGAGGCCAAGTCCTACAAGCAGAACGCCTGCTTCGAGGGAGCAATTCTGTTTGCCCGCAGTGAAGGAATCGTCCCGGCACCGGAATCATCACATGCCGTGCGGGCTGCCATTGACGAGGCGGTACTGGCAAAAGAAGAAGGGAAGGAAAAGACCATTCTGTTTGGTCTTTCCGGCCATGGTCAGCTGGACATGGGTGCCTATGATTCCTATCTCTCCGGTAATCTGGAAGATTATGAATATCCGGATACGATGGTTAAGGACGCGTTGGGGCGTCTGCCGAAAATCAGTCTGTAGCGTATGGTGCGAGTTAAGATTTGCGGCATAACCAATCTGGAAGATGCCCTGATGGCGGTCGAAGCCGGAGCTGATGCTCTCGGCTTCGTCTTTTTTCAGGGGTCACCCCGCTACGTTTCCCCCGCAGAGGCTGCCGGCATTATTCGCCGCCTCCCGGCTTTCGTGCAGGTTGTCGGGCTGTTTGTCAACGAGGATCTGGCAACGGTCAACGAGGTTGCCGATCAGTGTGGTCTTGATCTGGTCCAGCTGCATGGTGACGAGTCGCCTGGTTATTGTGCCGCCGTTAGGCGCAGGGTCATCAAGGCGTTCCGGGTGAAGGATGCTTCCAGTCTTGATGAAATAACAAACTATCGTGTCGCGGCCTACCTGCTGGATGCTTGGTCTCCGGCGGCGCATGGTGGTACCGGTACGACTTTCAACTGGGATAGTGCCGTACTGGCGTCCGCTGCGCACTGCATCATTCTTGCGGGGGGGCTGACCCCGGAGAATGTAGCCATGGCGGTAGCAACGGTCAAGCCGTATGCGGTTGATGTTTCCAGCGGTGTAGAACGTGCGCCGGGGAAGAAAGATGCTGTGAAGGTCAGCAGCTTTATTCGTGCTGCAAAGGAGCCTGTAACGTGAGATTACCGGATAAAAAAGGCCATTTTGGCCAGTACGGTGGGCGTTATGTCCCCGAAACACTTATGCCTGCCCTGCTGGAACTTGAAAAGGCCTATGAGCATTATCGTCATGACAAAGAGTTTAAACAGGAATTTGCGTATTATTTGCGCCAATATGTCGGTCGCCCCAACCCGCTCTATTTTGCCGAGAAGCTGACAAAAAAACTTGGCGGCGCTCGCATCTACCTTAAGAGGGAGGATTTGAACCATACCGGTGCGCATAAAATAAACAACACCATCGGTCAGGGGCTTCTGGCGCGGCGCATGGGGAAGAAGCGGGTCATTGCCGAAACCGGTGCCGGTATGCACGGCGTGGCAACCGCTACAGTCGCAGCGCTGTTTGGAATGAAGTGCGAAGTTTTCATGGGTGAAGAGGATACCCGCCGTCAGGCCCAGAACGTTTTCCGCATGAAGTTGCTGGGGGCTACCGTGACCCCTGTCACTGCCGGCACCGCGACACTGAAAGACGCCATGAACGAGGCGATGCGCAACTGGGTTACCACCATCCATGAAACCTTTTACGTGATCGGCACTGTGGCCGGTCCACATCCATATCCGATGATGGTGCGCGACTTTCAGTCCGTGATCGGCACCGAGGTCAAGCGGCAGCACAAGAAAGTCGAGGGGCGTTTGCCCGATTATCTGGTGGCCTCGGTTGGCGGGGGCAGTAATGCCCTTGGATTGTTCTATCCGTTTCTCAAGGATACATCGGTGCGTCTGGTCGGGGTGGAAGCATCCGGTTTCGGTATCGAAACCGGCAAGCACGCCGCTCCGCTTTGCGCCGGGTCCCCCGGCATTCTACACGGCAACAAGACCTATCTGCTGCAGGATCAACATGGCCAGATTACCCATGCCCACTCGATCTCGGCCGGCCTTGATTATCCCGGAGTCGGACCGGAACATTCCTGGCTGAAGGATACCGGTCGTGCCGAATATGTCTCAATTACCGATGTGGAAGCTTTGGACGGATTCAGTACCCTGACCCGTGAAGAGGGTATCATCCCGGCTTTGGAATCATCACACGCTATCGCACACACGATGAAACTTGCTCCGACGCTGAGCAGGGATACGACGATAGTGGTCTGCCTGTCGGGGCGCGGAGACAAGGATATGCATACAGTTGCCGAGGCATTGGGAGTCGAATTTTAACAGTGGTATAAGTTGTTAAGGATTGCTAAAAGCCTGAGAAATCAGGCTTTTTTTGTTGACCCATCGTGAGTATATCGGCTATAAGCATAAACCTGTTTTATAAATCAAAGGAGGCTGAATATGCATCTTGTTGACCAGATCAAAGAGAAGGCCAGAAAGAACCTGCAGACGGTGGTGTTACCGGAAAGTTATGACGAGCGGATGCTGTTTGCCGCAGAGAAAATAGTTTCGGAAGGGTTGGCCAGGATCGTTATTCTCGGAGATCCGGCCACTATTCAAGCTGAAGCTGCTGCTAAGGGGATCAATCTTGCCGGTGTGGAGCTGCTCCATCCGGCGTCATCTCCCAAGCTGGGGCAGTACGTGGCCGATCTGGTCGAGCTGCGCAAGAGCAAGGGGTTGACCGCTGATGAAGCCAGAAAGCTCCTTACTGCTGACGACAACCTCTACTATGCCGGTATGATGGTGCGTAACGGAGATGCCGGTGGTGAAGTTGCCGGTGCCACCGGTACTACCGGCAACGTCCTCAAGGCTGCTTTCCAGACCGTCGGCCCGGCCGCCGGCATTAAAACGGTTTCTTCTTTCTTTCTGATGATCACCAAAAACCCCGGTTTTGGCGAGAACGGCATCATTCTCTTTGCCGACTGTGCTGTCAACCCCAACCCGGATGCCCAGGCGTTGGCAGAAATCGCAGTGGCGACAGCCGGAAACTGCACGGCATTTCTCGATGTGGAAGCCCGTGTTGCCATGCTCTCGTTCTCTACCAAAGGGAGCGCCAGTCATCCCGACTGCGACAAGGTTTTGAAAGCATTGGAAATAGCCAGGCAGATCAAGCCGGATATGCAGATCGACGGTGAATTACAGGCCGATGCGGCTCTTCTCCCGAACGTTGGGAGTAAAAAGGCCCCCGGCAGTGCCGTGGCTGGCAAGGCAAATGTCCTGATTTTCCCTGATCTTGATGCCGGTAACATCGCCTACAAACTGGTGGAACGAGTTGCCGGTGCCGAAGCGGTCGGCCCGATTATTCAAGGCCTGGCAAAGCCGGTTAACGACCTCTCGCGCGGTTGTTCGGTGGATGATATCGTCAATGTTACCGCCATCACGGCGGTGCAGGCGGCACAAGGATAAGTTACGACTTTTATACACGAACGAAGGCGCACTCTTTATATGGAATGCGCCTTCGTTCGTTCTGGCATGTCAGATCCATAGATCTCCGGTCATCTCCTGCAGCAGGTAGAGTTTTACGTTAACCTTCCGTACACAGTCAACAATCTCTTTCAGTCGTTCTTCATCAAGCCCGCACTCCTCCTCAACCCCTTGGAACCATGGGTATCCTTTGGGAAGCGGTGTCAGAGACCCGTCCCGAAGCAGCATGACATCCACCAGGTCGTTGACCCGCCCTGTTGCCTCCCACGGATCACGATAGTTGAACTGGCGGGCGACGACGTGCATTCCCATGCCATTCGGAAACAGGGCCCTCACTTCAAATGAAAATTCGCGCGGGGCGCTGTAGCTGTCGCTACGTCCGGAGCGGACCATGACATCGGCTCCTGCCTCTTTCAGGATCTCCCCGACTGATTCGGCGGTCATTGCCGTAAATGTTTCCACGTTATACCTCCATCCGTAATTCGACACCCCACGGTACCGGTTTCTCACCTGCAGCGGTCAGGACCCACAAAGTTGGAAATTCCATCTGTTCCGGGGCCGGTCCGACACCGTCGGTGAGATAGATAATCGCTGCAGGCAGGGGATGCATGGTTTTTGCGTAATCAAAGACCGGCCGCAGGTCGGTGAAGCCGCCGCCGTCATACCGCTCGACAACGCCGGGGGCCCCACTGAATGAGTTGACCTGCTGGATGCGGCTGTTGGCATAGAGAACCGTGATGGCTGCATCACGGCCTGCCGCGATCTGGAGCAGTTCTCGGGCAAAGGCTTCCCGAAGTTCGGCGCTGTTGGTTGAATCACTGACGTCAATCCCGACCAGCAGGTTAAGGCGTCGCCGTTTTCTGATGCCGGGGGTTATATGGTCGAAGCGGCGGTGTTCCCGCATCCATGAACTTTTGTGGCCGGTCCGTCCGGCGGTAGCTATGAATTGCCTCAGGATCTGGCGCCAGGGAAGTGGCGATGGACGAAGCAGAGCATCAACTATGTGTCTCAGTTCCACCGGGATTTCGCCATCACTCCCTCTCAGGCTGTCCCTGGTAATGGCCCGCAACGTTTCTTCAGCCAAAGCCAGTGGCGTGCTGTCGGCATCGTTCCAGAGCGCGTGACTGTCCAGGGTCGTATCCGAACTGGTACCGCGCCCGTCGCCTGACGCACCGCGTTCAGAACGCTCGGCGTCGCCATAGCCGCTGCCGTCCAGATTGCCGGTGTCGAAAGGAGGAACAAGCTGGTCATAATACTCTTCTGCCGCCAGCCCGTCCTCTGCACCGTAATACCCGGGAAGGAGTGCATCTTCCGGAAGGTTGTCAATTCCCGGATTGATCGCAAGATCGCAGGAAATATCCCAGTCATGCTGATTGCGTCCCTTGCGGCGCAGCGGGTGCAGGTGCAGTAAGTGCTTGATCAGATGTTCAAGCAGCGCCTGTTGCTGTACTGCTGTGAGGGTGTCAAAAGAGGCAGGATCAATGGCGAGGACGGGAATTCCATCCCGCACGGTTACTCCGGCAGCTTTTCCCTCCAGTGGGCGTTGCTCACGGCGCAGGTTAAGGATAAAATGCCCGTAGAACGGCCGTTCGCGAAGCAACCGTACGACGGCGTTTTCAAGGGGACCGCTATTCATGCCTCACGGGAGATAGTCTGAATCGCGTCGAACACCACGCTGTCGTATTTGTCCTGGGCAATGCCTAATGCGACCTCAGGGATCTTGAGCAGTGACTTGACAAAACCGAAGCGCTGGTCGCGCGGTAGAACGGCAATATAGTCAACCAGATTTGCTTCCTGATCAGGCTCCAGTGCAGGAGAAACCTGTAGCGTGGCGATCAGATCATTAGCCGTGGCCGCCTGGACGTCGTCCCGTTGTCCTGATGCCCGCCCGGCAACCCGGCTCCAGTCGTTCAGAATCTCTGCGGCAGTCAGCGGGCGTCCTGCGCGATCAGCCAGCCAGCGCATGAAGGTGATAGCGGCTTCAGTGCCGATGATGCCGGCATAAACCTCCATTTCAAGATCGCCGGGGAATTGGCAATTTTTGCGCAGAATGCTGACCATCTCCCATCCCCGTTCGGTTGGCTCAACCTGCAGATTCATCGGTGCCCCCTGGCGCGCCAGCATAGCGGAATTTCCGGCCAGAAACTGTCGCACGTCTCCGGATAGTTCCCTCTGGATGGCATAGCGTGCCCAACAGGTATAATCGGTCTCGACGAACAGCATGATCATTCGGTCGATCAAGGCCCGGTCGAGCGTGGCAACCTGGTAGGTGCCGTCAGGGGGATTAATGCTGACAATAACCTTATGTCGCCGGGAGAGGTGATGGGTGTGCAGCGAACGGTTGAGCCCTTCGGCAGGAGGCTCAACAAACTGAAAAATTGCTTGAAGGGTATCTTCCTGCTGAGCCCGGTTCAGCTCATCACAGTGAACCACTGTCGGAGGGGCATCATCACCAGGCCACCAGGACGGTCGGGACCAGTGCATGACCTCACCGTCGCGAAAGGGAATTCCGACAAGGTCACCTACTTCCATTTGCCCGAGGCGCAAAGACACATAGTTACGCTCAATCTCGCGGCAGGCCTGAATGATCCCCGCACTTTTCCCCACGCCGCGGTGACCGACCACACAGGGGGTCAGATCGGTTTTGGTGATGATTTCCTTGATGACGGTTTTCATCTGCTCTATGTTCATGTCTGTCTATACCTTACACATATCTGAGCGGATCGCTCAGCCCCGCTTCGGCAAAACCTTTGAGGCGCAACCGGCACGAATCGCACTGTCCGCAGGAAAGACCTTCCGGGTTCGGGTCGTAACAGGAATGCGTCAGGGAGTAATCCACCCCCAGCTCCATACCGCGCCGGATGATGTCCGCCTTGCTCATGCTGATTAGCGGTGCATGGATTTTAAATTTCGAGGTACCCTCGACTCCGGCCTTGGTTGCCAGGTTGGCCATTTTTTCGAACGCGTCGATATATTCCGGTCGACAGTCGGGATAGCCGGAGTAGTCAAGGGCGTTGACGCCGATATAGATGTCAGATGCACCCAGTACTTCGGCCCATCCCAGGGCGAACGAGAGGAAAATAGTATTGCGAGCCGGAACATAGGTGACCGGAATTTCGTTCCCGACACCATCTTTGGGCACATCGATGTCAGCTGTTAGCGCGCTCCCTCCCATCAGGCGCAGGTCAAAATCGACAACCAGATGTTCTGCCGCGCCGATTTTTTTGGCGTTCTGTCGGGCTACCGACAGTTCAAAGCTGTGCCGCTGGCCATACGAAAAACTGATTGCAAAAGGGATGAAACCATCAGCTCTGGCTATTGCCATGCAGGTGGTGGAATCGAGTCCGCTGCTATACAAAACTACCGCTTTACGTTGCATGATAGGGATCTCCAAGTACACTTTATGACTTTATCGTTTGCAATTTTACCCGTATTGAGTACAATAAGCCTACTTTCTCATGGATCTTCGCCGGAAAAAAGTAAAATCATCACATACGATGAGGTCTGCTGGATCGCAGACCTTTTTCATTTGAGGCACAATGCGCTTAAAAGAGGAACAAATCCGGGGGCTGGCAGAAAAGATTTACAATGATCTGTCGGCAGACCTGCTGATAACGCCGCGCGGAGAGCGCGGGGCGGTTATTGACGGGGTTGTCCGCACCATTGCGAAGAACTTTGCCGTTGAGCAGAAGCTGGAGCAGGATGCGGAGAAGCTCCTGGATGAAACCATGGCAGCAATGGGCAGCGGTGCGGCTGAAATAGATCGCCGCCGGATGCTGAAAATGGTTAAGGAAAAGCTGGCCAAGGAACGTAAGATAGTCCTGTGAGGTTGTATCGTGTCATTATCAGAAGATCGCATTTCAACAATGGCCCATGAAATAATGACATGTATCTGGCGGGACGACCTGGCCGACGTGTCTGATGAAAGTCGTGCACTGAGCCGGGTCAAGCAGTCTCTGGAAGCTTTTTTTGGTGCTGTGGAAGATATCGAAGCAGCGGTCAGGGCGAAACTTCGCAACAAAGCTCCCGGCAGTCGGGATTACGATGTTCTCTACCAAAAGTTTTACCACGACGAAATGGCGCGGAGAAATCTGTAAAAATCCGGCAGGTGCAGGTGTCAAGATACCGGCCCCGTATTTTTCTTTAACAATGATGTCGAAAACGCCAGCTCGTTATTATACTCACTCTTCCCGGCCATGAGCAGCAGCTCACGGCCTTTTTCACGAAAGGCAGATATTATGTTGTATCGCATCCGGTTAATTTTGCCGGCATTTGCAGGACTGCTGTTTTTAATCGGCACCACTTGCTCTGTACACGCTGATGACTATTTGAACAGTGCTGCCGTACACTACCGTGATAAGGATTTTACCGGCGCTTATGCTTTGGCCGGGAAATCGTCAGATCAAACGCATCGCTCCTATGTCCTTGGAATGGCGGCATTTCGTTTGGAAAAATTCGAAGAAGCCGCGGCGCTTCTCGGTGATGCAGAGCAGAAGTTGCCACTGATAGCCGAATATGCCGCATTATTTCAGGCAGAAGCGCTCCTGAAACTGAAGAGATATCCTGCCGCAGCTGCCAAAGCGGCGTCGATTAAATTGTCTGTAGCGTCTGCTAAAGTGGTGCGCCGTGCGGAAAAATTGTATGCCGATATTCTGTATGAGGCTGGCGACTACAAAGGAGCGCTTAAATCCTATCAATCTTACATAGAAAAATACCCTTCAGGCGGTGACGCCGTCGATGCCAGTTTTTCGTCGGCGGAGTGTCGGGAAGCGTTGGCGGATGCTGGCGGGGCACAGTTGATCTATCGCAGTGTCTGGCTCAATAATCCGGCATCACCTCTTGCCGCCAGAGCAGAAGGACGGCTCAAGCAGCTTGAACGCCCTGGTCTTGTCGCCCCTCCGTATACGGCAGCAGAGCTTTTGAAGCGTGCTTCCATCCTCTATGCCCAGCGCAAGTACAGTGCCTCCCTGAATACGCTGGAAATGATCCCGGCGGAATCCTGTCCTCAGGATATTACCGGCAGGATAGATCTTCGGACCGGCATGGCGCTCTATCGCTTGCGGCGGTACAAACAGGCTGAAAAACAGTTACGCAAAGCTGGTACCTGTCTCCAGCCCGGAGTGCGTTCCGAAGCCCGTTTCTGGCTGGCAAAGTCACTTGAACGGCAGGATCTGAAAGCGCAGGCTCTTGTAATATATATGGAACTGGTTGGCGAAGGTAAAAAACAGGAATATGCTGCTGCTGCTACGATTGAAGCGGCCGGATTGAAGCGTGGGCTTGGACAGTATGCTGAAGCGGCACTTTTGTTCGATCAGGCTGTGACGCTAACACCCGACGCAAAAATTATGGCTAAATCTATCTGGAATTCGGGATGGAGCCGTTATCTGGCTGGTGAATATCCAGCGGCAGCTGATGATTTTAAAAGGTTGCTCACTGATAGTGCCCAACGTGAGAAAGTGCTGTACTGGATGGGGAGGACCCTTGAAAAAAGTGGCGATGCTGCCGCTGTTACCTACTATCGCAGCCTGCTGGACGAATTTCCCTCCGGATTTTATGCCGCGTGGTATCGTAAACAGAGGGGAATAAAAGACACCCGTGAGTCATTCGGTAATCGCGACGTGCTGGCAGGGCTGCCGCTCGTATCCGGATTTGACAAACCGCGCCTGCTTGCCTCACTCGGAATGCTTGAAGAGGCCCGATCAGAGATGGCAGTAGCCCGCAAAAAATATGGTGAGAAGAAGGTCCAATTTCCTGTCCTTGCCAGGGTATATCTCGAAATGCGTGATTTTGGCTCGGCAATCTACCTGTTTACGCAAAACGGCCCCGTGGCGTGGAAAAAAGAGACCTTACCGCTCTGGGCGGCAGGCTATCCGCGTGCTTATACTGATCTCGTCAGCCAGAATGCAGCCCTTAACGGCTTGTCAGAAGGGCTGGTGTATGCGATGATCCGTGCCGAAAGCGGTTTTGCCCCTGCCATCAAGTCGGGGGCCGGAGCAATCGGATTAATGCAGATGATGCCTGCTACGGCCAAAATGACCGCCAATGAAAAAGGGGACTTTAATCCGCTTCGACTGACTGTGCCGGAATATAATATCCGTTTGGGCACCAAGCATCTTAGTCATTTGATGAAAGAACAAAATAATGATCCGGTTGATATGGCTGCAGCATATAATGCCGGGTCGGCGGCGCTTGCTCGTTGGAAAAACAATTTTAAGGGTCTGGCAAAGGATGAATTCATCGAGAGCATCCCTTATAAGGAAACCCGTGAATATGTAAAAAAAGTATATGCTTCGGCGGCTACGTATCGTCAGCTGTACGGATTGAAGTAGTTTTCGGTCAACGATAGGTCGCTCATTTTAACATACGAAAGGCTTACCTGGATGGCAGAACAAACCCCGATGATGCGACAATATCTGGAGATCAAGTCGGGCTATCCCGATGCAATCCTCTTCTTCCGCATGGGGGATTTTTACGAAATGTTTCTGGATGATGCCCTGCTGGCCTCTCGTGTGCTGGATATCGCCCTGACTTCGCGCAATAAGGGGAGTGGCGACGAGATACCTTTTTGCGGCGTCCCCTTTCATTCTGCGGCTCCCTATGTCGCTAAGCTGATTGAAACCGGCCACAAGGTGGCTATTTGTGAACAGGTAGAAGACCCGAAGCAGGCAAAGGGAATTGTCCGGCGTGAGGTTGTCAGGGTCGTTACTCCCGGTCTTCTGATCGAGTCCGAAAGCCTTGTCCCGGACGAAAATAATTACCTGCTGGCACTTTGCGAAGCGTCAGGCGGCAGTTGGGGGTGCGCCTGGCTGGATGTTTCCACCGGCGAGTTCCGTGCGACGGAATTGGCCGGAGCCGCTGCCGCGCTGGCGGAAGTTGTTGGGGTCAACCCCCGCGAAATTCTGCTCTCCGATACCCTTGATTGGGAAGCGCTGCCGGCTGATCTGCGCTCGTTTTTAAGTGAGCGGATTGTTTCCCGGGCTCCGGGCTGGATCTATGATCGTGACTATGCTACCACACTGCTCTGCGGTCATTTCGGTGCCGCTTCGGACGAGGCGCTCGGCCTGGACGGGTCACCGACCGCACTGTTGGCCGCAGCTGCCGCCCTCTATTACCTACTAAATCGCAAAGCTGCCCTGCCGCATATCCGTGACATTATGGTCTCACGGCGCAGCCAGCATCTGGCTCTTGATCCCGCCACCCGTCGCAACCTGGTGATAACCGCC
>JAQUCQ010000028.1 GCA_028686145.1 Desulfuromonadaceae bacterium
TAATACCCCAATTAATGGGTATAAATGGGTGATACGACCCAGGTTGAATCAGGTAGTATCACCCATTTCTACAGTATAGCGACAATAACCGCCAGTAACCCACCGCAAAAAAACTTCCTGATCCGGCATCCAGAAAGACCTCGCTTCATTGATGCATCCACTCCAAAGAACATGGCACAGTCCGTGCTTTTGCAAAACAACGGTTCTCTTTCAAGGCCTACCGGTTGCAAGCACAGCATCACGGCCCACCCCCATGGGCGAAGTAGTTCTTGAAACGATAAAATGATCATCAATCACGTTAAAAGGAGATCAAAGATGAGTAGACCAATCCATTCAAAGTCTGTCCTGCTGGCCTCAATGGCTGTTGGTCTGGCATGTGGAACGGTCTTTGCCGCTGGACACGATAGCATCGTGCTGCGCGACAGAGCCGGGACCGCAATCAAGCCTGACACTGCTAATAACGCATTCAGTATGCAGGGCACCTGCTCCTTCTGTCATAACGGCACAGCCAGTTCAGGTACACAGCTGCGCAGCTACAAAGAGATTGAGCAACATAACTATCACGCTCAGATCGGCTCCAACGAGTTCCGCGGTTTCAACCCCTTTAACGCTGATTCAACCGATGCCTTCCGCACCGGCGCTGCTTCTCCCGGCAAAAGCTGGGTACAGAGCCCCGGTCACTTCGGCTCGTGGTGACCACCTTCTGCTCGCCAGTTGGCGAGAACATACAATGACGGTGCATCACCAGCGTACGATCCGGCAACAGCAAAATCGTCTGATCCCGCATATACCACTTTTACACCGTTCGACTTAGGGGCAAACTTCACCAAAAAGGCTGACAACAGCATCGCTGGTATGATGCGTGACTGTGCCGAGTGTCATGTTGGCGGCGGCTTCAATCAGTATTACACCTCCTCAGTAACCGGCGTAGTCGATGCTTCGGCCAAAAAGTTCCAGTATGATCCGGCCAACCGTACCGATTACCGCGACGCCAATTTCGGCACCTCAGTGAACTCGTTTAATACCTTTATTGACATCTTTGGTCTTGACGGCCTCGGCTTCGAAGCAAGTGACCATAATGGTGTTGCTCGTGACCTGAATCCAGCCAGTCCAACCTATGTTGGCCCGACCTATGCAGCCAAAACCACCGATTATACCCAGACTGGTGTTCTGGAGATGGACTGCCTCATGTGCCATCTTGATGGTTATAAATGGGATAAACGCAGGGATGAGGTTCGCGTTGGGAACTTCGATGCGTCCCGCGTTACTGGTGCTGGACTCGGCATGGCTGTTAACGGCGTTAAAGTAACGTACGATCCTGCCAAAGTAACAACAAATGGTGACGGGGATCTGGTCCTCAACGTCAATGTTGGCTCGATGATCGCTGCTACACCAAAATCCACAAACTGTGCTTCCTGCCATCAGTCAGAATATCAGGTTGACTGGAAGAAACGTGGTGAGATCTGGAAAGCTGGCAATGAAGTACACTACGGTTTCGGTTGCATGGCCTGTCATGAGCGCAAAACTGGTACCCCAGTCGGTACAACCGGTCTCGTAACCGAAGCAGCTCTTGGCCAGTGTGACCCTGCTAAAGGGGGCACATCGCCCTTCGACGCAGCGTGGGGTGGCCTGGACAAGGTTGCCTTTAAAACCTGCGAAGATTGCCATTCTCCTGCTGTTACTCCTACGTGGAATACCTACGGCGCGCCTCGTGCTGATGCAGCTCACCAAGCCGCCGGGCTCACCGCAAAACTGCTGCAGGCTGCAGGTGTAAAGAACGGTGTTGCCAGCAAGAGCCACATTGATATCATCGACTGTACTGCTTGTCACACCAAGAACAAAGCCGGTATCACCGGTGGCGCTTTTGTTGACGGTACCGGTACCGACCTGCAGGGCCGCGTCGCACTGCATGACGATCCTTTTGTAGCAAAAGACATGTCGAACGGTCTTGCCTTGCACTGGCTGGGTGGCAAGCTCTACTCAGCCAACCTGCTGACCTCATTCTTCTGGCGTGATATGAACGATTTTAACTATGATGCCAATCAGGATGGTCGTGCCGGTGGCATGGATGCGCTGCTGCCAAGCCATGTTGCCAAGATCAACCTGGATAACGGCGGGCTGAAAGCTCTGGCAGCAGATGGCGTTATCAATACCGCTGAGATCGCAGCCCGTCAGGGTCTTCTTTCTGCAGGTATCGAGGCGCTCAACGGTGCAACGATTCCATTCAAAGCCGACGGGATAACCAAGAACTTTTCACCACGGATTTCCATGCTGACTGTGCCGTTCAAGAGCACTCACAACATCTCCCCGGCTGACGTCGCCTGGGGCAAGACGACTGTCGATGCTGACGGCAATAAAGTTTACGGCTGCACTGATTGCCATGGCGCTAACAAAGGCTTCTACAACGGCGCTTATCCCATCAACGGCAACTTGGCCTGGACATTCGGTCCTAATCAGCTGGCTACCTTCACCAAGGTTAACGGCAAGACAGATGCATCCGAAGGTCATCCAAACATCATGGACAAGCATGGTAAGCGCACCGTCGCCTTCCAGCTTTTCAATCCTGCTCCTGCTGGCGCTGATCTTGGCGTTCTCAGAAACATCGATCGCAGTGAAGTAATTTATGAGCCGATCTTCAAGGATCAGGCTGCAGCGCTGACCACCTTCTCTGCTTCACCGATTGTCGGTGGTACAGCGACAGGAATAATGAACTCCAGTGCTGATGGTGGTGTATCAACCAAAGGTCACATCCTGAAGATCGATGTACAAACAGATCTGGGCGTTGCTCAGCCGAGCCGTACCTGGGCTGTCAACGGTGAGTACACCTCCATTGCTGCTAACATCACCGGCATGGGCGTGTTTGCAACTAACGCCAACGGTTTTGGTTTCACAATTACCGATGGCGGCGCCAACAATATTGTCATCACTCCGGCGGCCGGTTTCATGGTCAAGCTTAATGCTGCAACCGATTTTGGGCCATTCGGCCTGGGTGGTAAAGCCTATGTTGCAGCCCCACAGCTGGGCGTTCTGACCGGAGCAACACAGTATGCTGGTACCTCTTCCTGGACCGCCTATCTGAACGGGATTACCGCAGTACAGTCCGGTATCGGCGTGATGCCGATTGCCAGCATCTCATCAGTATTCATTGACAAAGATCCGTCAACTCCTGGCGTTCAGGTTTACACAAATGTTGCCCAACCGGTTGCGGCAGATGCTGCACAGGTTGGTGGTTTTGTCACCTATGCCTGGACCTCCAGCGATGCTAGTGCCATCGCAGATGGCCAAACCTCAAACGTGACTTTCACATCCACAGGGCTCAAGACCATAACCCTGAAGGTAACCGACGAGGAGGGTAATGTCGCTTTCACAACGCAACAGGTGTCTGTTGTTGTTCCCCCGGCTGCAGATCAGATAACCTGGGTTGACAATGCCGGGAACCTTGGTGGTATTGTTACCGTGACATCTCTGCCAACCCCCAATGACAAGCTGAAAATCGTCTGGGGTGACGGCAAGTACGACTACGTTACCACCGTCGATGCCGTTTCTACCTCCAAAGCACATACGTATACCAGCGCCGGCAACAAGCTGGTTCAGATCTACGTATATAAGGCTGGCGTACAGAAAGCTTTAATCAAGCAGACCATCATCGTTGACGGCGCTAACTAGAACTGCCTGAAACAAATGCAATGCAATAGGGCCATGGGAAATTCCCCATGGCCCTATTTTTGTGTGTTTTTTGAAACTAAACCGCTACAGGCGCTAACGCCAATTGTCAAGATCGATTAGTCCCAGTTTGGCGGCATATTTGACAAGTTCCATTTTGCTGTGAACGTCCAGTTTTTTCATCAGGTTAGCCCGGTGGTTTTCAACGGTCTTGGTGTTAATGTTTACACGGGTGGCAATTTCGCGGGAAGTCATTCCTTCGGCTACCATCCGCAGTACCTGCTGCTCGCGAGCGGTGAGTAACCCGTAAAGTTCGTCCTGGATTACGGCTTCGCTCGTCGAACCTGCCATGAGTTTTACCACGATGTCCTGGGAAACTTGACCGTCAACAAAGTACTCACCCCTGCAGAGGGTATCAAAAGCCTGAATCAGACGGGCGCTGGTAGCTTCCTTGACCACATAGCCTCGTGCGCCGGCCTTGAATGCCTCGGCGACATAATCTAATTTCGGATACATGCTGAGCATGAGAATCTGGACCGACGGAATAACCTTCATGATGTCCCGAACCGCATCGATGCCGCTCATGTCAGGCAGAGAAACATCCATGGTGATCAAATCCGGTTTGAGCTCAAGAGCGAGGCTCACGGCTTCTGCGCCGCTCCCTGCCTCGCCGACGGTCTGGTAATTGGCACTCCTTTCCACCAGGCTTTTCAAGCCGTCACGAAATAGTGGATGATCGTCAACAATGAGTACCCGCTTTTTGTTCATGGCAATGTCCTTGAGTTAAAAAATCTGTAATTTAGGGTAATTTTCAATTGAGGCACGGGATCTCGACGACAATACGTGTTCCCAAGCCGGGCCGAGAGACCATTTCAAATGTCCCGCACATAAGTCCAACCCGCTCTGCAATGCCAACCAACCCCAGTTTGTTGTCGCTTTTTGCCATGCGCTCCAAGGTGTCAAAACCTTTGCCATTATCCTCAATCCGCAACCTGATGATGGGATGTGACGCGATAAGACTGATTGTGACCTTGCTTGCCCCGGCGTGCTTTACAACATTGTGGAGAGATTCCTGAAAAACCCGGTAGAGATTGATTTCCGCTTCGCTGTCAAGATGAACTTTTTTCATGCCGGACGATTTCAAATCTATTTTGAGGCCATGAACTACGGATAGATTGGCGCAATCGTTTTTTATCGCCTCCAACAAACCACTCATTTCCAGAGAAACAGGTCGCAATCCGGCGCAAATATTTCTGACTGACTCTATGGAAGATTGCAGTACTTGGGAAAGGTTGCTCACATGGTCAAAAACAGCAGTAGGGAAATCAGTCAGATCTTCGGCCAGTGTATCCACCCCAATTTTGACCGCATTCAGACGCTGACCCAGGTCGTCATGAAGTTCCCGTGACAGGCGCTTTCTTTCATCTTCGTGTGCATTGAGGAGACGGTGTGAAAGTGCACGGATTTTTTTCTCCGCCTCCTTTCGCACGGTAATATCGCGAGCAACTGCAAGTTTTGTCGGTCGGTCAATACCAGGCATCCTGATGGCAAGTTCAATGACCGAATACCATAATTGAGTTTTTTCGTTAAAGAATTCCTTGTACGTCGGCTTTCCGGAGGAAAAAACCGTGTCCTGAGAGCAATCCGCACAGATCTCGGAAAGCCCCCGGCAGACCTTGTAGCATGGTTCCGAGGCGATATCGCAACAAATACCCTCATGCATCTTTCGATTGGCGTACACGATCCGGTAGTCGTCGGTCACTACATAGACGCGGTCCTCCATAGCATCTAGCACGTGATGTAGTGTCGCCTGCGACGCATGCATAGCCTGTCCAATCAGCTTGCAGTCGGTGTGGTCTTGAAACGTACCCAAGATGGCAGGCTTGCCGTTGACCTCAATGCGCCTCGCTTCAACTTGTAGCCAGAAGGTGGTGCCGTCGAGCTTTGTGCTCGGTTGTCCCCATGATGTCAGCTGAGGAGCGCTAGCCAAAACCTTGTCGTTAACTGACCGGAACAGTTCGACACTCTGTTGGTCCGGGTAGACTGTGGTGAACATGTCTTGGTCGATAAGGTGATCAATGGATGAGTAGCCGAAGATCTCTCCGAAACGGTCATTGAGAAAGATGGTTCGGTTATCCTGGATGACATAGATGCCGTCTGAAATGCTTCCAACAATACTTGCAAATAAATCTGAGCTCATCTTGGTTCCTTGTCGTAGGTTAAGATATTAGAAACGATGGCATTATTTATCTGGTCGTCAGATGTTTGTCTCTGTTTGTAAGAAGAATTGTATTGAAACGTTCTTATTTAGAATTCATTTTTAATAAAAAAGCAAGCGCCTTTTACTGCACAGATGGTCAGGGGTATGAATTCATTTCGAGTATATGGGTGATATCCCCCCACTACGGGTTATATCACCCCGCTTCATAAAATCAGCATCCAGACAACTACCTGAATAATACCCCAAATAATGAGTAGTTAACACCCCAGACGCGATAGGGTCTTGTATTCAGGTATATTTAAGTAGCACTTCAGGTTGTAATATTTAAAATATAATAAATACGGAGTGTTGTGTTTGATTGTATGAGCTAAATCCCTTTTTGAGCATTGTTTGGAATACAAATATACAGCATTTGTCTCCGTAATAAAAATGTTGGTCCTGGTCTTGCTATACACAGAAAAGGCTCTCTTTATATGTGTTCAATTCTGTACCCCCATACGGGATTGAACAGCAGTAACAACAATGTAGCCTGTAGCATCACGGTTGGTGTTAAAACACTATGTCACGGAAAAGGAGATCAATGAAAATGGAAAAAATGAGAGGTAAGCCAGGACTTCTGACAGCAACGGTTGCTGCCGGTCTGGTCCTTGTGGCGGGTACTTCATTTGCCGCCCATCCACCTGTTACGCTCTACACGTTCGAGGAAATCGGCATGCAGATGGCCGGTGGCCAGCCAGTGCCGGTCCAGGTCGACGCAAGTGGCAAGGGTATGCCTTACAGCCCTAAGGCAACCTGCGGAACCTCCGGATGTCACTCTAAAAATGGCGTAGACATGACGTACGATAAAATTTCCGACCATGCGTTCCATTCGGCTCAGGGGCGCAATGAGTTCCCGGATACCGCTGACGGTAAATTTGATCCCACCAAGAACAAACCATGGACGCAGTCAAACGCCATGGTCGGCAAATGGTGAAGCCCCTCGCTTCGCCAGGTGGCGAACTACATGAAAGACAGCAGCGGGAAGTACATTGATTATTCAGCAGATCCTTCAAAAATGCTCATGGGTGACTCTTCTTTTAGTACGGTTGCAGGCCTAAACCCACTCCTTACCAAAGTTGACTATTCCGCTTGGGACCTGTCACAGGTCTGCGGCTCATGTCATGTTGGCGGCGGTTTTGTCGAAAAGGATCGCACCGGCAAACGCTTCAGCATGATGAATCCCATGGTGGATGGCATCAACCCTTACACCATGACAGTATTTGAACGCTATGATCCGATGACCGGCATGCCGGCTCATACGCTTGAACCTGCACCTTGGTCCTATCCAATTTGGAACGGTACTACACCTCTGACCGCCACTGGTGGTTGGGGAAAAGCTATGACCATGACCATGCCTGACGGATCTTTAATGCCGATTGTAGATAAACAAGTCATGATGCCTAACGTTAAGGAAATGGACTGCCTCATGTGCCATTTCGATGGCTACAATAACCTGATGTCCTCTGTCATGGCTTATAGCGGTGCCCATAATGCCACACCATCCTTTGGCGCAGGTTTTATGAACATGTTCACCCAGGCCTATGATTTTACCACAGGCCTTCTGAATAAAGATCCTGCTACTGGTGTTGTTTCGTTGTCATCTTTGGGTATGTCCAAAATGAAATACGACCCACCCAGCCAAAACTGCCGCAATTGTCACATGCCGTCCAACCTCAAGGACCTCCCGGACATGATGAGAGACTTCCTCTCCTCAGCGCCAATGATTTACACCGGCAATTTCACCCAGTCCTTCACCGGTCTGGCCATGCCGTCGTTCGACTTCAATGCGCCGATGACAATGGATGGTGTGAATGCTTTCACATGGGACTGGAAAGGGCCTTATGCGGCTTCACCTACTCTGTATATGACAATGACCGGCATCGGCAGTTCATCACCGGTTTCTCAACCCACCATTCCGGCCGGTTGGCCAGCCGCAATGGGGAAGACGGAATACAATCAAGCTGCAATTGCTGCCTTACCACCTGAAATGCAACCATACTTCTTGGGCGGCGGCAACCCTGCCGGCACCGGCCCGATCTACTATCAGGCTACTCTCGCAGATGGTATGCATCAGGATCAGAACATATTGAAGAAGAGTGTCGTGCCTTTCCCACGTGCTGAATGGTTCAAGCGTGGTGACCTCTGGGCACCCGGCTATGATGTTCACCTCGCGCTGGAATGCTCCGGCTGCCACATGAACACCAATACTACCAAGGTTGACACATTTGATGAGGCTGGCAACATCATATTTGATGGCAAGAGTACTTGCGACCCAGGCCGAGGTTTCGACAGCGCCGGCGGAGTTGAAGCAACTCCATCGCGGGTTACTACCGTCAACAGCCAGAACACAGTTAAAAAATGCGATAACTGCCACGTTACCGGTAAAAACAACGACGGTGTAGTTATTGACACCTTTGGTGCACCAAATCCACTTTTAGCTCACCAGGCAAGTGGCTTGACGGCAAGCGTTACCAAGGCCGTCCGCTTGAATGCTACTACCGGTGCTGAAGAAAATTTTGTCGGCAACCATCTTGATGTTATGGATTGTACGGTTTGTCACATTGCCCGAGATCAGATGGTTGTGCGTCTCCTTGACTGCACCTCTGGTCAGCGCTACCCCAATATGCTCGGATTCAAAAAAGAACGCGGCATGATGGGTATGTTCAGTGATCCGATGGGAATGGGGGCTCCAGTCGGCGACAACATGGAACCATGGACCCCTATCTACGCATGGCAGAAAAATGGCAGTGATGTAAAAACGTTGAACGGTGTTGTAAATGCTGATTGGCGTCGTAAGGTTTACGCTATCAACATGATTACGGCTGCTATCTGGAATAACGTTGATGGCGCAGTTGATGCCAACGGCGATGGCGTACCGGGGCGTGCCCCGAGCAATCATGGCGGCGTAGAAGTTTCCCCTACAATCAACTACGATCCATGGATTTCCCGCGACATGAAGGCTGGTTTGAACTTTGGTCCTTCCGGGTTTGCTCCGATTCCTGTCGGTTTCGGCGCTGACATGTCCGCAGATGGTAAAGCCAGTGCATACGCACCTGACGGTACATTCACCGGTCAGTGGAAGTATGTTGGTGTTTATGGCGGCAACATTATGTTCTCCACACCAGAAGAAATCTCTGGTTACAAAGCATGGAGAGAGCAGATCAGCCCAGCTGTTGATGGCAAATCCTGGGACGGTACCCAGCTCTCCTTCGTAGCAGGTCCTTACAAGCTGACCCACGGCATCCGTCCAGTCGACAAGTTTGTTCTGGGCAAGAGCTGCACAGACTGCCATGCACCTGAAGGCTCCTCAAAAGTAACGATGTTTGACGGTACCGTCAATATGGTTGGTACTGCTATAAAAGCGACTGCTGGTCACGCTTTCATGCAGTCACCTGCCGAATTGATGGAAATAGTTGGCGCGAAGGAAGATATCGAAACAGGCGCTGAACTTACCTCCAAGGCTGGTGGACTTACTGAAGTCAAGTTCGAAGAGCTTGGTGATTGGGCAAGCGGTACGTTTACTGCCAACCCAGCAGGAAATTTCAAACATGTTACCGAGATGGATCGTAACGAAGCGCTGTATCCCAACGTTACAGGCGTAAATTATGTAGACGTCAAAGGCGTTAATCACACAGACCGTACTGGTTGGAAAGCATATCTGACCTCAATTACCGCAGAACAGTTTGGTATCGGCGTGATGCCGATTGCCAGCATTACATCAGTCTTTACCGACATCGATACGGCAACTCCAGGTGTTCAGATAGCTCAGGGTGCTGCTCAGTCGCTTGCAGCTGCTGATGCGCAGGCCGGAAATGTCGGTTTCTCCAGCTATGCTTGGACCTCCAGCGATGCTACTGCCATCGCAGATGGCCAAACCTCAAACGTGACTTTCACATCCACAGGGCTCAAGACCATAACCCTGAAGGTAACCGACGAGGAGGGTAATGTAGCTTTCACAACGCAACAGGTGTCTGTTGTTGTCCCCCCGGCTGCAGATCAGATAACCTGGGTTGACAATGCCGGAAACCTTGGTGGTATCGTTACCGTGACATCTCTGCCAACCCCCAACGATAAGCTGAAAATCGTCTGGGGTGACGGTAAATACGACTACGTTACCACCGTCAATGCCGCTTCTGTTTCCAAAGCGCATACATATACCAGTGCCGGCAGTAAACTGGTTCAGGTCTACGTGTACAAGGCTAACGTGCAGATAGGCTTAATCAAACAGACCATTGCAGTTAACGGCACGAACTAATTCGGCCTGATGTGAACATTGAAATGAAATTGCCCGGAGGGTTCTCCCTCCGGGCAATCTTTACAGCAGATGGATTGGCGCTATTGAACTAAAACGTTGTCAGGCTGTGATGAATAAATACTACTGAATATCATGCTGCAATCTACTTCTGAGGTTTTATTTCCCGACATATCAAGACGAGTAGTTTTTCGTCAACGCTGCCTTTTACAACTTCTAACCAGTCTGTTTTATTAAGATCTGCTTTTTTAACTTTTTCAATAGACATACCAGTTATAGTACGTTTTTTCTTATTCACGCAGTCAAACTCTTCATATGCAGCGACTGTTTTTGTCCCTTTAGACATATCCGGTGATATTTTTTCTTTTGCCATGGCAGTACTGTCCACATTATATTCAATTCTGGTCCAGGCGGTGACGATAGAGCCTGTGGAAACCGACAATGTTTTTGGATTGTAAAAAAATCTGGTAGAACCGTCATAGTCACCCAAATATTTCCACTGTTGTGCCATTGCTGTTGATGCTGTCATGATAACCAGAGCTGCCAGTAAGCTAGTTCTTTTCATTCTTTACTCCTCCAGATTAGTTTTTAATTTCAGTCATTATTATAATAACTGGTTGCAACTACATTTAAAAAATAGAATTTAAATTTATTACATGTGTTTATACAAAACTAATAATAAAATAGGAATAACTAAAAAATATCGAAGTTTTATAATCAAAACAATATCTACGGAGGAAACCTGTCAATGAACCATACAAAAAAAATGCTGAAACCTGTAGTTGCAGCAGCAATGATGGCGCTATTTATTTCAGCCTGTTCGCCTGGAGCTTCGAATGTGGTGCAATCATTATCATCTACGGAGTTTTCTTCTCCAGATCTGAAGAAAGCGGTTGCCCGAGTTAATGGCACGGAAATTACTCTTGGTGAGCTTAAGCGGGCTGAAAAAATATTAATAGCAGGCCAACCTGGTATGGCGATTCCCCCTTATCTTAAGGAAGAATTTGAAAAACAAGCGCTTAATCAGTTAATCAGTTCAGAACTGCTTTTCCAGGCCGGCCAAAAGCTTGATATCAAGGATCTCGACAAACAGACTGCTGACAGATTGGAAAAAATTAGAACCGGATTCCCTGATACGAAAGAATATGCTAAACAACTCCAGAATATCGGTATGGATGAGAACATGTTGCGTGATTATACCCGTCGCGATCTAATAATTGCCAATTTTGTCAATACAAACTTTGCTTCGCAGGTTACGGTCGATGAAAAAGAGATCAAAACGTTTTATGATCAAAATCCTGACAAATTCAGCCAGGCCGAGCAGGTGAGGGCGAGCCATATATTGATAGGTGTTGATAGCAAAGCGGGGACTGATGAAAAGAATAAAGCGCGCGAAAAAGCAGAAAAACTGCACAAAGAACTGGAAAGTGGGGCAGATTTTGTGGCGCTGGCAAAGGAAAATTCCACGTGCCCCAGTAGTAAGCAGGGGGGAGATCTGGGCTATTTTCCCAAGGGGAAAATGGTGCCTCAATTCGAACAGGCCGCATTTGCCCTTGAACCAGGAAGGTTAAGCGGCGTGATAGAAACACAATATGGCTTCCACATAATCAAGCTGACGGATCGGAAAAAAGCAGAAAAAATCTCTCTGGAAATAGCCCATAAAAAGATTGAAAATTATCTTTTGACTCAAAAGACAAATGCCGCTATTGGTGACTTTGTCGGTGAGGCTCGCAAGAGTGCTAAAATAGATGTGCTTTTGCCACAATCATAGTAGAAAAACTGTGCTGTTTTCAGGGTCATTTTTTTTCTGACTGAATCTGCCATATCTTTAAAAGTTTTGAACTTAATTGCTGGTCAGCGGGCATCAGAACATACAGGAGCCATAAATGAAGCAAGAGCTTTTGAAGCAGATACCCAAAGTTGATCGAGTTTTGGCCTGGGATCAGATGGCTGCTCTTGCGGCTTCTCATCCCCGGACGGAGTTGCTGGTGGCGGTCCGTCAGGTGCTTGACCGTCTACGTGATGCCGTTCGCCACGATGCAAACGTTGATCTTTCCCCTGAACATCTGAGCGCATTGGTCAGTGCTGAACTTGCATGTCGCTGCCGACCCAGTCTTCGTGAGGTTGTTAATGGCACGGGAGTAGTGATTCATACCAACCTAGGGCGTTCACCACTGGCTTTCGAGGCTGAAGAGGCCATCCGCATGGTTTCTTGTGGGTATTCCAATCTTGAATACGACTTGTCTAGCGGGGTGCGAGGCAAACGCCATGACCATGTGGAAGGGCTTATCTGCGAACTGACCGGCGCTGAATCAGCGTTGGTGGTTAACAACAATGCCGCTGCCGTCATTTTGGCTTTGTCGACCCTGGCTTTAGGCAAAGAGGTCATCGTCTCCCGGGGAGAGTTAGTGGAAATTGGTGGTTCCTTCCGCATCCCCGAGGTAATGCAGCAAAGTGGGGCACATCTGGTAGAGGTAGGTGCAACCAACTGTACCCATGTCCGTGACTACTGCAACGCACATAATGATGCTACGGCTCTGCTGCTCAAGGTGCATACCAGCAACTTTGCGGTGGTTGGTTTTACTGCTGAAGTATCTGTCGAGGAACTTTCTGTCCTGGGGAAAAAAATCGGTGTCCCGGTCATGGCGGATGCCGGTAGTGGCTGCTTGATTGATTTGGCACAGTACGGCATTCCTGGAGAACCGACAGTCGGCTGCTATCTGGATGCAGGCATTGATGTAGTAACTTTTAGCGGTGATAAACTTCTGGGTGGACCCCAAGCCGGTATCATTGCGGGCAAAAGGGAGCTGCTTGACCCGATGAAACGCCACCCGTTGATGCGAGCCTTCCGAATGGACAAGCTGTCACTGGCGGCACTGGAGGCAACGTTGCGTCTGTATCGCGACGAACGGCGCGCAATTTGTGAAATACCGACTCTGCGTATGCTCACGGCAACTCCGGTCGAATTGTCGCGAAGGGCTGACCGGTTTGTCCGTTTACTGCGCCGTCGGCTTCCCCAAACAGTAACACTCTTGAAACATAAAGGTGAATCCAGCGCCGGCGGCGGCTCTCTCCCTTTACTGTGTCTGCCGACAACTCTCCTCGAAGTCCGCATCAGCGGGCTGTCAGCCCAACAGATCGAGCAGCGACTGCGGGGGGCATCACAGCCGGTAATCGGCCGAATTCAACGGGAGCGTTTTCTGCTCGATGTCCGCACTATCCTCGATCACGATATGTCGGCTCTCGAAGCTTCGCTTGATGAAGCTGCAAAATTGGGTTTGGAATAAAGCTACAAAAGGTGACACAATGAGAAAAATATTTTTCGTTGTACCGATACTGTTAGTTGTTGCCGGCATTGCGTGGGCCCAAGGCGGCATGAAGAAGCACAAACCTCTTCCGTATGAATTTGGCACTGTTACCATCAATAATTATTCCCAGCAGGCAGGAATGCCGCCGGTGGTATTCGACCACTGGGTGCACCGACAATATTATACATGCAGGCTATGTCACGTGGATGTCGGCTTCGGCATGATCGCCGGATCTACCAAGATTCGCTCAGCGGATAACATGAAAGGCTATTATTGCGGGACATGCCATAATGGCGAGATGGTGCATAATAAAAAAAGAATTTTTGAATCATGCGCCAAGGAATACAGTCGGGAAGAGTTTAAAAGATGTGTGAAATGTCATACGTTTGAAAAACGTGCTGCCAAGGAGGATGAATTTTACCGTTTTTCAGAAAAAATGCCGAGTGAAAGGTTTGGAAACAGGATTAACTGGGAGGCGGCAGAAGAAAAGGGCCTAATTAAGCCGGTCGACTATCTGGAAGGAGTCTCCTCAAAAAAATCACATCTGAAAGTCAACCCGGATTTTGCCATTAAAACGAAAGTTGAAGGGATGCCGGATATCATCTTCTCTCATAAAAAACATACAATTTGGAACGGTTGCGAGCTCTGCCACCCGGATATATTTATTGGGGTCAAAAAGGGAACTTCCAAGTATTCCATGGTAGACATTTTTGATGGTAGGTATTGCGGCGTTTGTCATGAGAAGGTTGCCTTTCCGCAAACGGATTGCCAGCGTTGCCATACCAAACCGCCCCAAGGATGAAGGCGTTCATGCAAACTGGTAGAAAGATTAAAATCTTGGCCATGGCAGGATGTATAAGTCTGTTCATTGTCATGCAAGCTGCCTATGGCGCAGAATCTTGGCGAACCGAATTTGATGCAACGTGTTCTCAAGCCACAGATGCCATGGCGCTTTCGGTCCCCGAGTTGCAAAAGTTGATAGAGCGGTGTGTGAGCTTGCAGAAGATTATAGAACGTGAGGAAGAAACGGTTCGTAAGGTTTATTTGAAAAGACTGCAGATGTGCAAAAAATTCTACATATTCGTTCTGGATTCTAAAATTCGGGAACAAAAGCCGCAATGACCCGGGTCGTTCTTTGGAATCTTTTTGGATCAGCTTGCAAGTGCCGTGGAGTGCGTATGACCGTCAGATCTTCAGTCATATTACCGCTGGTGGGGCTGGCTGTGTTGCTGTGGAGTGGCTCCGGGCATGGGGAGACAAATGACCGGGAAGAGTTGGGTAAAGTCCTTCATGTAATGCCGCCTAATGGCCCGTTCTGGAAGTACGGTAATGTGGTAATGCGTCGCAAAAGCAAAAAAGCAGGAATGACTCCGGTTGTTTTCCCCCACTGGATTCATCGGACAAAATATACCTGTCGTGTTTGTCACCTTGAGTTGGAATTCGGCATGCGTTCTGGTGATACTGGGGTCACCAGGGCGCAGTATCTGGCCGGTAAATACTGTGGTGTCTGTCACGATGGGAAAATAGCATTTTCCGTACTGGATGGAGACCCTTCCAAATGCGAAAAGTGCCATATGAAGGATACAAGAGCCTTAGAGGAGCGGTTTGAAAAATTTGCGGAGAAACTTCCCGCGGCATCATTTGGAAATGGTATAGATTGGGCCAAAGCACTGAGAGACGGACAAATTGCCCCCTTCAATTCAATCCGTGCAGAACGGTCAGTCATGCAATTCCCGGATAAGCTCAAAGTGCCGTTGAAGCTGGGAACTACTTCTCCACGCAGCGATGTCACCTTTTCCCATGAGGATCATTTTGCCGAACTAGACTGTTCAAGTTGCCATCCCGACATATTCAAAATCAAGAGGGAGGGGACGGAGTTTTTTTCCATGAAGAATAATATTTATGGTAATTACTGCGGTGCCTGCCATATGCGTGTGGCTTTTCCCATGAATGATTGCAGACGATGCCATGCAAAAATGAGCGGTTCCTCCGGATATTAACAGTGCACTCTATTCAGAGTTTTCTCTTTTTCCGTTGGCGGCCCATAGCTTTTTATATCTTGTAAACAGAGGAAACGGCAGTACTACAAGCGTTTCCGTAAAACGCGTTTGTCTCCCACTCTGATGGTAACCTTTTCACTGTCGAAATGTTCCAAGAGCGGAATCAGGAATTTGCGTGACAGTCCCGTAAGTTCGCGGTATTCAGGTGGAGTTATCTCTTCCTTTTCACGAAGATGGTTTATTAATTTCCCCCGCAGGTCGTCCAAAACCTCGCTGGCGTAGAATAAATCGCTAGATATACGGACCGCATCGCCATTTCTGATCAGGATGGCAATATTATCGCGGACTGACTTCTCGTCGAAATGGAAATGCTCCATGAGCTCTTTTATGGTGGGAGGCTCAAGTGCTTTTTCCCGCAAAAATGAACTGACGGCCGACGTCAAGTCTTCTGTCGAAGAGGTTGTTCGCACAGCCTGGCCTGCCAGCATGACGATGTCACGTTCGGGTATTACCAACCCGTCCCGTTCAAGAGCTGACAGAATCGGCGTAAAAAAACGCAGGTCACTTCGCTTGGGCAGGCGAGTTTTTAGCTCTTCCTTTCCCATTCCATGTTTAAGAGGGTTGGACGCCAAAAATGAGCTCACCTCGTCCACCAATCCTTTCTTGAGTGAATCGAAAGAATCTCTGGACAGAAAGATGCGTGGTTCACGAGTCATTTGAAGAATGTCGCCGGTACTCAGGAGCACTGCAAGCGCCGTCTCTGCGGCCTTGCGCGGGATACCGGAGCGCAAGAGAATGTCCTCGAATGATAGTCCGGATAGCTTGCTCTGGCCAATGATCAAGGCGCAAACTCGTTGGTGTTCCTGGCTTTCAAGTGACTCCAGCAGCATTACCGCTTCTTCGCTCCGACGCCTGCGGCGGGGGGGGAAGGGGTCCAACACAATGCCGCCACCTATCGTGGTGGCGGGTGAGGCGATGCGCAGTATATAGCTGTCGCCTGAATTGAGTAGGACAGGTTCACTCAGTCGCAACTGCGCGTATGTACTGTCTCCCGGCTGGATGCTATCACGGTCCAACAGGATAACCTGAGCTTGAACCTCATAGGTAGCAGAATGAAGTTGCACGCTGGTGCGGTGTTTCAATTCCCGGGGTGCCGTAGAGAGGTGGTCAAGGCGGACATCCACTGCGCGGGTCGTTTGAAACAGATTGCGTGGAACAACGACGTCTCCTCGCCGCACCTGATCCAAAGCCACTCCCTGCACGTTGACCGCCAGGCGCTGGCCTGCCAAACCCTTTTCAACTTTGCTGCCGTGAGCCTGGATACCGCGAACTCTTCCCTCCCTGCCAGACGGAAGTAGCTCAAGTTCATCCCCTACGGTGATTTCGCCTGAGAGGAGAGTACCTGTTACCACTGTTCCAAACCCGGTCATGGTAAAGACCCGATCAACCGGCAGACGAAAATGTCCTTCACGGCGCTTTTCGGCAACTTCGTTTGCCAGGCGGGTTAGGACGGCCTTCAATGCATCAAGACCTTCAGCTGTACGCGACGAAACCGGCACAATCGGGGCGTTTTCCAGAAAACTGCCGGACACAAAATCGCGCACCTCTTCGGTAACCAGGTCCAGCCATTCCTGATCAACCATATCGCGCTTTGTCAAGGCTACCAGCCCATTTTTGACTCCAAGTAACCGCAGGATATCCATATGTTCCTGCGTTTGTGGCATGATTCCTTCGTCAGCAGCGATTACCAGCATAACAATATCCATGCCTCCTACGCCAGCCACCATAGATCGTACAAATTTTTCATGGCCGGGAACATCTATTATGCCGAATCTAATGTCTCCGGAAAGCTCCAGATGTGCAAATCCCAGTTCAATGGTAATTCCACGCGCCTTTTCTTCCTTCAACCAGCC
>JAQUCQ010000333.1 GCA_028686145.1 Desulfuromonadaceae bacterium
CTGCGGTCAGTTGGGTGCTCAAGTAAGGACGCTTTTTGAGAGTTTCTGTATAAGTGGCTGATAATGCGGTGCCGGTATACAGCTTGACGGTGTAGAGTTCGCCCGTGTCAGCGATGCCGCCAATGGCCGAATCGTCCATGACATAGAGGTTATCTCCAGATTGAGTATTAAGGCTAAAATAGTCAAATGCAATATTGTTAGTTAATGTGACCCCTCCAGCAGGAAGGCCCGCTCCGGTCACAACTGCTGATGTGACTCCCTTACCGCCACGGTCTTCAATGTTCAAACGGAGTCCCGTCACGATACTGTTGTTATTGTTACTGGTTCGGTACTCCGCCACGGCCTCAACTTTAACATGGGCAATGAGTTGATCCCCTTGCATGTACCATTTGCCATCGGCTTTTTTTATCATCCAGAACGGTTTTGGACCGTCATTCAATACAGCACCGTTTTGAACGGCATCAAAGGCAACCTGAACTCTGGTCATCTTTCCATCAGTCATTTCTGCAGTGCCTGCTACTAAAGAAATGTTGGTAAATGATATGCCGATCATTGATTTGTCGGTCGTCATTTGTGTCAAGAAAGAGGCAAAATTCTGGCCCTCCATCAGGAAAGTGGAGGTGTCAAACAGCCCTAGCAGTGTTGCGTTTGTTTCACTCGGTAGAGAGGTGGCAAAAAGGGCCGAGAATTGGCTGAATCCCGCACTGATTGCCTGGATGTCGCTAACTCCCGTTGCCACGCCCGTTGTGTCTGTGAGTACTGATGCATCGTTTGATGCTATCTGTTGATTGGTGATAATGTTTGTAATCGTTGCAGCTCCGGTGGTTGTATCGGTTGTTTCTACCCTGAGTACGTCCAGAGCTGCATCAAGGCCGGTATGATTGGTGCTGAATGATGCCCGTAACAGGTCGATCGAGTCTGAAACACCAACAGCCTGGAGTACCGGCAGCAGCTTGGTTCTCAATGCTGTTGCTTCAGTGGTCAGCTCGGTCGCGGTGAGTGTGGAAAAATTACCGCTATTAAAGTAGTCCGAGGCGATAGTGTTGGCGATATTTGCCACGATCAGATCGGTAAGCGGCGTGATATTGATTGTGCCCCCTTCGTCTGCAGAGGTCGCGGCGGAATAGAGATGATATTCATTGCCGCCGACATAGCCGTCAGCCCGTACCATGTACGGCGCTATCAGGCCAAGTTCACCCACATTTACCGTGTACTTGCCATCGGCTGCGATAGTAACAGTTTTCTCAATCCCTTTGCTGTCCTTAATTGTTACACTGCCGATAATCGGCGCCCCAGCTGCGGCCACACCGCTTATGGTTTTTCCTACAGGCGGAGTTGTCGTTCCCCCTCCTCCTCCACAGGCACTAAGCAAAACTACCAGTGCCGAGAACATTGTTACAGCCCAGAGTACACGTTTCATAATCTTTCTCCTTTTTGAGCCTGTGTGCCAAGCTCAGGTTGTTTAAACTTCCTGCCTAACTTCAGAAAAACCGGCCCGCTTGAGGTCAGCTGGGTTCACTCAGTTCAGCTCTTTAAGACCTTCTTCAAGGTTTGTTTGACCTGTATGGAAGTTATACAACTTCAAGTTTCATATAAATAGACGGAATTTTAAGTAAATCAAATGATGTATACATAATTTATATACTCTGGCTTTTTGAATATCAAGCTGAAATTTGCAATGAAAGTAAATTTTTGAGTATTAATCAATGGAATGCCTGTTGGGTGAGATGGATGTCACAGAATATTTTTGGTGTGATATGTCTTCTGAAGATATAATTCAACAGTCGGCATCGACATTCGTGGTCAAAGCTTGTTCTGAGTGTCTCCGGAGTTATCAAGTTTCCCACTAAAAACCCCGCCGGTATCCCGGCAGGGTTGATTGCAACGTAGAAGAGATCAATTGTACTTGATGCCACCATTGGGACGGCTGAGCTTGCAGAAACCGGATCTTTCAATCAAAGACCGTAAACAGCATTGTATGTATCCAATCCTCCGGAGAGATTGACACATGAGGTGAAACCGTGTGCGGACAGAATGCGGTTTGCGATGTATCCACGCACGCCGATCTTGCAGAAGATCAGAATTGTTTTGTCATGCGGCAGCCTGGCAATCTTATGGCGCAGGATATCAATCGGTATATTGACGGCTCCGTGAATTGAACCTGCCATAAATTCATCGGGCGAACGCACATCAAGCAGGAATGCCCCTTCATCGACGGCACGCTTGACGCCGTCAAAAGTTATGCTCCGGACGAGACCATCGAGAATGTTCTGCGCGACAAATCCTATCATATTGACCGGGTCCTTGGCGGATGAATAGGGTGGCGCGTAGGCGTGCTCGATCTCGGTCAGGTCATCTACGGTCATATTCCCTTTGATGGCTGTTGCAATCACGTCGATTCGTTTGTCTACCCCTTGGTTTCCGATAACCTGGGCACCGAGGACACGACGGGTTTCCGGGGAAAAGAGGAGTTTGAACGAGAGCATGGCTGCACCGGGGTAGTAGCCTGCATGGTGCCCCGAATGGGTTATGACACTCTTATACGGAATGCCTTCGTCCCGGCAGAACTTCTCGGTAGCACCGGTCACCCCGACCGCCAGATCAAATACTTTCGCAATGGCGGTGCCCATGGTACTGGCATAGCAGCGTGTCGTGATGCCATTGATGGTATCAGCGGCGATTCGGCCCTGCTTGTTGGCCGGGCCTGCCAGTGGTATGGCGGTTTTCTTGCCGGTAAACGGGTTTACTACTTCGATGGCATCGCCGGCGGCATAAATGTCAGGCTTGTTTGTGCGGAGATGCTTGTCGACAATTATATGCCCGCGGGCGCCAAGCTGAATGCCGGAATCGGCAAGAAACCCGGTGTTCGGTTTTACACCGATGGAGAGCAGCACCAGATCTGCTTCAAGATGCGTCCCGCTTCCAAGCTGCGCCAGCACCCCTCCTCCGGAGAGCGGCTCAAACCCGGTAACCGTTTCGTTCAGATACAGCTCAATATTGTTCTTTCGCAGTTCACGATGCACAAGTGCCGCCATTTCGGGGTCAATGACATTCATTACCTGTGGAGCCATTTCAACCAGTGCCACGCGTATGCCGCGGAAGCGAAGATTTTCAGCCATCTCCAGACCGATAAACCCCCCACCCACCACAAGAGCAGTGCTAACGGTGCCGCTGTCAACTATCTCCCTGATTTCATCCGTGTCCGGTATCGTCCAGAGAGTTTTTATCGCCGGATGTTCACAGCCGGGAATTGTCGGTCTGATTGGTGAGCCACCGGGAGCCAGCAGCAGGGTGTCGTAGGTTTCCTGATACTGAGCTCCGGTAAGGACATTTTTTATGGTTACTGTTTTCGTGTCCGGATGTATGGCAACCGCTTCGTTGTGTATCCGCACCTCGACATTGAAGCGCCGCTTGAATGATTCGGGTGTCTGCAGCAGAAGCTCATCCCGGTCGCTGATCTCGTCACCGATATAGTAGGGAAGGCCACAGTTTGCATACGAAACATACCCTCCGCGTTCAAGAACGATAATTTCTGCATGCTCGTCAAGACGTCTCAGTCGTGCAGCAGCAGACATGCCGGATGCAACGCCGCCAATTATAAGATGTTTTACCATTATTCCTCCAAATGATTTTTATTACTTACATAGTAACGGATTCGGTGCTTCAAATGACAGGGATAGCTACGGCCACAACGGGCAGCTCACCCCAAGGCATTCTTTATTCCGTGAAACCTGGGAGCAGGCGAATGATTCAACCTGCGGCAGGTCAAGATCCCACAATTCGCGGGCAATCGTAAAGCCGCACTGCAGAGCTATCCAGCAATCACGTTGGCAACAGCGGGCTGCTTCATGTCCGGCAATCTCTGCAAGCACTCTTTGGACGATTTTCTGTACGGCCTGGCGAGGTGAGGCTTTGAGAGGGGTGGCTTCCAGAAGGACGCTGAAGGCGATGCTGACTCCTGCCGCTGCGCCACAGATCCCCATGAATCCGCAGCTACCGCCGCTCACTTCGCTGCCACGCAGGATGGCGGATCTGAGTTGCTCCTGGGTAATCGGCTGCCCCGTATTACGTAGGCAGGCGAGCAG
>JAQUCQ010000334.1 GCA_028686145.1 Desulfuromonadaceae bacterium
GAGCATGGGTCACCGGGACGCCTGGAAGCGGAAACGGCATACCTCTGGTGCAAGGGAAGGAGTATCGGGCCTGCTTGTGGAGCGCAGGCACTGTCAGCGGCGAAGTGCAGCGCGGAATCCCCCGGTTAGATACAACATGGGAAGTCAACTTTGGCGAGAGACCTTTCAGCGAGGCGATCCCGTCAGGATATGTTCCCTTCCAGGGCAAATAAGCAAAAGGTGGAGTTCTGTCGCCACAAGCGTGGGGAATGGGCGAACGGAAGAAATTTTGGTTGAATTTCCCTTATGTTACATTTGCGATAAAAGCCATTGTCCTGTAAATATTGCTTCTGTGGGGCACGGTTTATTGGAAGTATGTGGACCAGTTTCACTCACTCGCTGGGAAAGAGTAGTTTGTCTTTTGACTTTGTCATATTGACACAATGCAGGATGCTTGGTTTGGCAACTTGCTGATTTTATCTTATTTTCAAGCTATACTCTAGCCAGTTAGATATTATAAAAATTGGATTAACTTTACTGTTAAGTTCAAGAGAGATAGATGAATCAAGATTCCATAGTTGTCGGAAAAGGTCAGGAACTGGTGGCAAAGCTAACTGACCAAAGAGCGATAAAGTATTTGCGATTCGGATTTAATACTCGCGCATTGCAAATTAAAACAAGTTGGTTTCATCTGAATGATTTGCTTGAAAAGGACGGCGGCAGCAATCGAAATCCCTACGAAGCTGTACAGACAAACATATACCTTAATTCATACTACTTGAATCTACTTGGTGCTATCGACAATTTGGCTTGGGTTCTACAACACCAATTTAATTTAATTCAAGGGGCTACCGATGATAACGGGAAGCGAAATAAAATCATCATTTTTGGAAAAGACTTTGGTGCAAAATTAAATGCTTTAGATAGCGAACTGGTTAGAGAGATTGAATCATATAAGAAGTGGTTTGAAAATGTGAAGGAGTTCAGAGACCCTGCAGCCCACCGAATGCCCTTATACTGCCCACCTGGAATAATTACTGATAAATATATTGATAATTATAAGCAAGCCTCTGAAAAGCATGCAGCTCAAGACTACTCCGTAGATAGCACTGCGTTTATGGAGGCCATGCATGAAATGGCTATGGTAGGTGAATTTAAGCCTGTATTTGTTGGATTTACCGAAGGAGATGAGGATGTCTTCTTCCCTTTGAAAAAGACGTTGATAGAAGACTATGAACCATTTTGGAGCTTGGCTGGCACTGTTCTGGCCGGCGTGGAGAGAAACTTAACACGGCACTCCAGGTGACCCGCTACCGCGCCGCTCCTATCGTCGCTCTGCGGCAGCGGTCACCTGAGTTTGGTCGTTGGGCCTAAACAAACATGACCGAGCTTCTCGAGTTCTTAAACAAAAACTCCGGTGCGTTGACGGTACTCTTCACGGCCGTCGTTACCTTCGCTACCGCAGTTTACGCCGCCTTGACTTGGGTTCTCGTTAAAGAGACCCGAATGATGAGGGAGGTTCAAACCGAGCCGAAATTACAGGTAACAGTCAGCTCATTCGACGTTGCAATCCACATTGTCCGCCTACACGTTCGTAACGTCGGCCTTGGTCCTGCCTTGAATGTCACCTTCAAGCCTAAAGTCCTCGCCGGAGGCCAGTCTGCAGAGAAACTTCTTGCTGAATTCACAGACGTGAACTTTTTCAGCGTTGGGCTCAAGCATTTTGGTCCCGGACAAGAACGGGTCTCCGCTTATACACAACTGACAGAAGATCACGACGGAAAAATGGCTTCAGTGCTAGCGATAGACGTGACATACAGTAGCGCTACTGGCAAGAGCTACAGTGACTCGCTTGTGGTGGATATGTCGGAGTTGAAAGGTGGCTACCAGCTTGGCAAGCCCCATGCATATGCAATTGCCCAGAGCTTGGAGAAGATGCAGAAAGATATTCACCATCTCACCACCGGATTTCATCGCATCAAGGCAAATATTTACACGAGCGAGGATCGTGCAGAAGAAAGCGCGGAAGCTCAGGCTAGGCGAGAGCAGTGGCAAAGAGAGCGCCAGGCCCAACAAAGCTAAACGACAGTCCCGCCTCCGGCGGGACTGTCGTTTAGCTTTGTTGGGCCTATAAAAGGAGAAAAATTGAGTAAATACGAAATTCTCAGCATAGTTTTAGGATGCATTGCAACCTTTGTAAGTTTGGTCGTTTGGTTTGGTCAACGAAAAATTCAACGAGAATCCAACGACCTTCAACGGGCTACATCTGAATTAGCTAAGAAACAACTGGAAATCTTACTGCGTGAAGAAAAAGGAAAAAACACAGCAAGGTTATCCTTTGATTTATTCAAAGATGGCAAAACATATCGTTTTAGAATCACAAACATAAGCGACGTTGAGGCCAAAAATGTTGAGTTTAAGTTGTTAGTAGAAAAACCTGAAGATAGTCCATTAATAACCTCAGATTATAACAGCAAATTCCCTGTCCCTGTACTTCATCCTAATGGCTCAGTGACTTTAATTGCAGCACTTCATTTGGGAAGTCCTACTGCATACAATGCGCTTATTTCTTGGAAAAACCCGGATGGAAGTCCTATTCAGGCAGAAACGTATGCATCACTGTAAGTCATACGATTAAATGGAATATTGAAAATTCCGAACCAGGAGATAAACATGGGTTGCTGAAACTGCCTCGCAACCAGTTAGTTTAACGTTTTGTTTCAATAAAAAGGAGTAAATGCAATTGAAAACTTTATGTATTATTTCAATACTTGTCTTCTCAATTTTTATTGTTGGTTGCGATAATAGATACGATGATGGCTATAAAAACGGTTATGAAAATGGTGAGAGCCAAGGTGTATCAAAAGGGGAAGTAGCCGGCTACGAGCGTGGTTTGAGTGAAGGATATAATAAAGGATACGCCGATGCTTCAAATAACAATGAAAAAGATTTAACAATTGTAGATTCAAAAATAAGAGGTTCAATACGAGTAAGTTTAAAAATTTTCACTCTACTCTTTTATGGAATAAATATCATTTCACTCTTGGCAATAATCGCATATTTAGTCGCAAAAAGGCACACTGATATCATTTATATAATTGCTAAATGCTTATTTTTATTAATGTCAGTTGCTGTGTCTTACCTTGTAATTTCTGCAACAAATTTTGGGTACCTTGTTAATCCTGATTATTCACATGCTGTAAAGTGGCTTGTAATAAGCGTAATATTTCCAATAACATTTGGCATTTGCTTTGCATCCCGCAGAATTCTTATTAAATACGATGTGATCTACAGTGACATTATGGCAATAATACTATCTACATCGGCATTAGTATTCTTCTCTTTCTTCTTGTTAGATATAAACGTGTTTATCTTAATGAACGAATTTATCTCTTACTGTGTTATTTCAGTGTCAGCAGGCGGGTTGGGATTTAGTGGGTATACGTTAATATCTGAAAGATTAACGACAACCCAACAATCGGCTTAACCTGACTGCGTTGACGTCTGCGGCGCTGAAGCGGGTAATCTTGGTGGCGCAGCAGGTTAGGCGGGCCGTTATGAGTTCACATTTCTCCTGTTTATCTTGATTCGAAATCAATCCTCCCCGAAAATTAAAGAGAACAGCATGACAATACCATTGAATTTAATACTATTTTCCACAAAAGATGCCCTATGGACCTAGCGTTACTTGTAGTTTTGATTTCGCTTAATGGCATTTTTGCCATGTCAGAGATTGCGGTTATCTCTGCAAGAGATTCCCGCTTGCAGAAAATGGCCAAAGATGGCAGGCGAGGCGCTAACTCGGCATTGTCGTTGAAAAACAACCCGGCGTCTTTCCTGTCAACTATTCAGGTTGGAATCACCATGGTGGGCATTCTGAGTGGCGCTATCGGTGAAAACGCATTGGCCGAACCATTGACGACTTTCATCGGAACATTACCTTGGCTGCAACCGTATGCCCAGCCCATTGCCTTGGTCGTGGTTGTCATCACCTTGACCTATTTTTCAGTAGTGGTTGGCGAGTTGGTCCCTAAACATTTGGGACTGCTCGACCCAGAAAAAATTGCCAGTTTGGTTGCGCGACCGATGAAGATGCTTGC
>JAQUCQ010000335.1 GCA_028686145.1 Desulfuromonadaceae bacterium
TCCACAACTTTCATGTCAAAACCGGCACCATTATCACTGACATAATACACTTGTCCGGAAGGTGTATTATCGATACCAAGCTCAATCAGCGCCTCGCGTTTGACGAAACTGTATTTCCAGGCGTTGTTCAGCAGAGTGATCATAACCATCTTCAACAGCCGGGAATCGCCGACAACAATGATGTCAGATTCGATGCGTGTCCTGACTGATCGATCTGGATTTTCGAGAGATAATTCTTCAAAAACCGTGTGAGCAATGGCGCTCAGATTAACATGGCTCGACACAATCTCAACACGGGTTACCTGTGCCAGACACAACAAGGCATCAATCATTTCATTCAACCATATTCCGGACTCGTGGATTCGGGCAATATAATCTCTGACTCCCGGGTCAAGGGTAATGTCATCTTCAAGTAACAACTGGCAATAGCCTGAAATCTTGGTAAGCGGTCCACGCATGTCATGCGATACCGAAGAGTTAAACGTCTCCAGTTCATTGTTGGCAGCCGCAAGTTCGATTGCTTTACGACTCAGTTCGTCATTAAGCTGACGAATCCGTTCCATATGCATATGATCTGCTTCTTCAGTTATTTTACGCTGCGTAATATCTCGATCAAAACACAATATGTATTTTTTACCGCGAATTTTTATGAGTCCGCCATGTATCTCCACAGAAAACTGCGTGCCATCCTTCTTCTGGCGCCATATTTCCGAAGTCACCCATTTACCGGCAACAATCGCATCAATAATATCTCCGGAAATTTTATTAGTCTCGGCAGTATTCAAGTCACAAATATGCAACCTGCAGAGTTGATCCGGTGTATACCCATGCTGATCAGCAGCGGCCTGATTGGCTGCTACAATCCGCCCGGCCTCCTCCCCTTCCAGACCAATAATAACAATGGCGTCAGGGGCGCGATCAAACAGCATGCGATAGCGTTCTTCACTTTCCCGCATCTCCGCCTCGGCATTTTCCAGTGACTCGAGCATGCCGTTGATCGAAACAGCGAGGGTTCTTAGTTCATCCTGATGTTTAGGAAGTGGAAGGCGGGCAGAAATATCACGCGTATCAGTAATCCGTCTTACCTTGTCTGTAAGAGACTGCAGATTCGATAAAATTGTTCCGCGGACAACCAACAGCACCGCACAGCATAGTATGCTGCCAACAAGTGAAATTGCTGTAAAAACATTCGTATGTGAAGTGATATATGCTTTTTCAAATGAAGAGTTGCCGAAAAGAATGACTACGTCGGATGTGATTGCCAGAATAAAGAGCAAAGCAATGAAAGTACCCACGATTACAAGGATTGTTCGCTGAGCCAGTGTCATTCAATGCTCCGTGTATGTTCTCAATCAACACGACTGTCAACTACGAGGGCGTTTTCCATGCCTGACCTGGATCAGACACCAAATTGGACTTTACAAAGATTTCTATCTCATACCTGAATAAAAATAACAACGAAAGACATTAAATTTACCGCTGGATTGTGGTATAGTCAGATTCGGCTGTGGCCGGTTTTTTTATTTAATTACGTGGAGTCAAAATAATATGGGCGTGGCTACACAGACTCTCCCCCCAGACTTACCTGACCTGACCGACATTACGCGATATTGCCGGTTTGAAGAAATTGAACCGTTTCTGCAGATGATTTCGGCAACAGTTGCAGTGGATCACAATCGCATTGTCGATTGGAGACATACAAGCGAGCAGCTCGTTGCATCAATTGGACAAACTAAAGGTTTTCCGCTTAAGGCAATTCATGACAGCCTTAACCAGATTGAGCAGGAGCGCTTCCTGCTGATTCCCTCGGTAAATGAATTGCACCGCTCATGTACACACTATCGCGATCTCCTCTCCTCCCGGGTTATGGAGACGGTGATCACAGATATGGATGAAGCAGGGTTTGAGCCACCTGGAGTACCTTTTGCACTTATCAGCATGGGAAGTGACGGTCGCGAAGAGCAAACTCTTATCACGGATCAGGACAACCTGATTGTTTATGGCAACGGAGGGGGTGAAAAAGCCGATCACTACTTTATAGAATTTTCAGCCCGTTTGGTTGCGGGGCTGGAGGAGGCAGGCTTCAAACGCTGTTCAGGCGACATCATGCCGACCAATCAGACCTGGCGCGGTTCATTCAGCCAGTGGCACAAGCGACTCCTTTCTATTGTCAGATACGAAGTCGAAGACATCGGCAAAAACGTTATGGATTTGATTGTGATGTCAGATGCCCGTTATGTGGCTGGCGATCAGAAACTTGCTATCGAATTGATAGAAATGATCAGAGCCATGGAACGGGATTATTTTCAGGTTCTCTGGGGGATGGCCAAGGCAGCGACAGAAATGAAACTGGCTCTCGGCTTTATGAAACGAATCTGGACAGAAGGAAGCGGAGAACATAAGGGAGAGTTTAACGTTAAATTAATGGCGTGGGCGCCTCTTGTCATGAATGTCCGCATTCTGGCTATTAATCAGAGTATCCCGGCGACAAATACATTGGAACGCATTTCATTGCTGAAAGTAGAAGGGAGTTTTTCTCCGTCTTTTGCAGGCGACCTTACCGATGCTTATCACATCCTCACCAGACAGCGAATACTGACCCAGATCAAAGCTCTCAAAGGAATTCAGAACGACTCACATTATCTCAATCCCTATCAGCTTTCAACGACAGAGCGAGAGCAAATCCGCCACGCCTTGATCAAAACTGAAGAGCTGCAAAAAATAATTCATACTAACTTCCATATTGTGTAAAACCCGGTGAGCAATTATTTCATTCCATTATTCAACTAATAAAAAACAGTATACAATTCTATCAGTTACCTTCAAATTTTTTCCAATATGTTGCGCGTTGATCGCTCACCTTGCCCATTGGCCACCTTGTTATAATTATAAAAACAATAAGTGCAAATACCCACATAATAACCATACCGATAATACTCATTTTCTTCTCCTCCAGTCGAAAATAGATACTTCTTCAGATGAGTATACCAGACAATAGAAAACATATCGGGAGATCGGACTGTTTTTATGACGACACCATGTAGTGGCAGTCGACATGCGCTTATTTAACATCAACATTTTTGATTCCATCCGGTCGCCAGCTCGGCGGAATAACATGACTACCCGCACTATCCTTGTCCATCAGGAGACTCCCGAAGGTTACTGCCATACTGCCGAACCGATCATTTATCCTGTCCATCGCCTGGGTCGCAAACAGCTTTTTTCTTTCTTCCTCAAACAGTGGCAGCTGTTCTGCCTGGTGTTTCAGGTTAGACAGACACACACCAAGAAGCCTGACTGGCTGTTCCAGCTTAATAGTAGTGAGGATTGATAATACCGTCTTATAGATTTCACCACTCTGACTGACATAGCTTTTTAACGTTGTCTGTTTGCCCCAACTGGTAAAAAAATCCGCATACCGGACATATAAATGGATTGTTTTCCCCGAAACATTGTATTTCCTCGCCCTGCTTCCGACCATTTCCGAGAGCTGCAAAAGGACGCGGCGAATCTCCGCCATATCATCAATGTCCCGTTCCAGTGTCTTCGAATGCCCTACGGACTTAACCTTATCTTCTTCGCCGAACTGGATCACCGGAGACTCGTCTATCCCCTGCCCCATCTCTTTGAGCCGCGAACCGACTACGCCAAACTTCCTTGTCAGACGGGCTTCATCGCACCGGCCCAGTTCTCCACACGTATAGATCGACATCATGTTGAGATGCCGTTGCATCTTTTTACCGATGCCGCAGAGTCCATTGATCGGCAATCGTTCCAGAATCCGTGAAACATTTTCCGGTGCAATAACAGTCAGCCCGTCCGGTTTTTGCATGTCGCTGGCCAGTTTTGCCAAAAGTTTGTTCGGGGCAATGCCGATTGAGCAGGTGATACCGAAGCTGTGCCTGATACGGGCTTTGATCATGGAAGCAATCGTTTCGGCACTGCCAAAAATTCCGAGGGAGTGAGTGACGTCCAACCAGGACTCATCTATAGAGAATGCCTCAACTTCAGGAGTATAATCCCGGAAAATCTCGTTGATTTTGCCGGAGGTGTACGTATATTTCCTGTTGTCGCCGATG
>JAQUCQ010000336.1 GCA_028686145.1 Desulfuromonadaceae bacterium
GGACCTGCTTCTTGGCAAGCATCTGATAGACGCCCGGCCCGTGGCTGACGGTGGCAAGGAATTCGGCGGAGAGCGGCGAGGCGTGCGGTGCGGTTTCAGATGCCGGTGCTGGTGTTGCAGTCAAAGGAAGCGCCTCAGGCCTTTTTTTGGGGTGAGCAGTGGTGCTTGATCGGTTCCAGCCGAGCCCTGTGGCTGCCTGTCAGGCGTTTGCAGCGGACAAGATCATTGCGTTGTCGCATAAAACTCGTTTTAGTCAGGTTGCATTTGCTGTATTTGCTGTATTTGCTGTATTTGCTGTATTTGCTGCTTTTGCCACATTGGTTGATCAGCAACGTTTATCAGCAAACACAGGGCGTCTTTCCGGCCCCCATCATTCATAATCTCCACATGCGAGCAAACTATGAACTCCTGCAGATATTACCGGGTTGAACAACAACCGCAATCTAGGGACATACAGCCAAGCTGGCGGCAATCAAAAGGCGGGTTCGTGTTCATCCCCTACTGCACCCACTCTTCAGGCGAATTCTGTTTGAGCAATGTCCGCTTCTGGCCCGATGCCGCCAACAGGCTCAAATGCCAGGGCAATCCGGAAAAATGCCAACTGGAGAACGGGTTTCCGGAATCGCCGCTGTCTCCCTGAATTTTCCCCAAAGACACATTCCTTGCAGCGTGAAGTTCTTTGTTGGCCGATCTCTTTATTTTGAAAACCGGAAGGGAAAATCGTGACGCCTTGCTGATTTTTATAAAAAAAGTACGTCTTGCTTTGCGCTTTGGGTTGCCGGGCCGTTACCAGCGCGAGTCCTCAATGGGCGCTTCCAGCAGGTAACGGGCAAATTGTCTGTCGACTTCCCTGGTATGCTGAAGAAACCACTCGCCAAGAAAGGTGATGATCGACTCGACGGCCCCCTGCACATCCGGGAGGAGCAGCATGCTGCCCCGGGTGGAGAGTTGTTCGATCAGTTCCACATGCAGTTCCTGGTGGTGGAGGAAATGGGGATAGGCCGACTTGCGCATCATGTTCTCTTCGCTGATGAAGTGGAACTTGGCGTAGGCGTTGAGTTCGTTGATCAACGCGCCCCGGTGCTGCACGTTGTCGGTCTGCAGCAACTCCCTGGCCAAACGGTTGATCAGGTTGAAAAAGAAATGGTGCTGCAGGTCGATATCCTCGATGTCCAGTTCATAACACGCTTCCCATGCTCCGAGAGGTCCAGCCATACTCCGTTCCTTTTTCTGGATAATGTCGAAAGTTCTTCGACAGATCGGTTGTTTTTTGTCATTCGTCTCGATTTCCGCCATCGACACGCGGCGGGAATACCGTCCTTCTTCTTTGTGATCATTCCCACGCTCCAGCGTGGGAATGCAGCCCTGGACGCTCCAGCGTCCCGGCTTGTTCGTGCCCTGGTGAAAAGCAGGATGTCAAGAGACGTCGCCTGCTGTTTTTCTCTTGAGAGCATGCTTTGGTTGCGGCGCTGGCTCATCCCTCATGATTTTCCCCACCTTCGTTGTGCGCAAGGCTGTCGCCAGAGTCTCTAGGGCGCAGAACCCTGCCGACTTCGTCACTCTCGATCACCCCAGCGCAATGATCGCCAGTTGGAATGGTTCAGATATATAGGAGATATCTGAATTCAGAATGTAAAGGTTGGCGAAAGCCGCTCTGTTTGAGAGCTTTCGCTGGAGCGATTTGTTTTGTAAAAAAATTATGATAATACTTTCTCTTCAAGCCATTTAAGTTCTCTTCTTTGAAGCGCAACGTCAGCTAGGTCAATTTCTTTAGCGTGAGCGTCTGGTCTGTCATTTAACAAATCCATTGCAACTTCGAAACGCTTTATATCTCCAAATGTACTCTGAAAGCTGGGCCAATTTTTCTTTACGATATTCAACAAATCTAGCCAAAATAATTTTTCCATAATAACATCTCCTGAAAAACTGGACATGTCATTCCTCCTGTTGTTTGGGATAGACCCTAAAACAACTTCTACCCATGATGATCCTTTTGGAAGTTGAATTTTCAATGAGAATCTAATTAAATCGCGGAGCTTTCTTTCTATAATATTTCTTCTTTTGTTTATAACTGCTAATTCTTCAGACCAATCTGTAGATGTTGCTATATTTATATTGTTATAAAAATTTGAAATTGTATAAATTAAATTACTTGACTCGGGCGCATTACTAACTGCATCGAAACCACTTTTGATCATATCGCTAACAACAGAAACAGAAACACCATTCTTAATAGCTAATCCATACCTCTCTAGCAATCTACCTTCAGAAAAATTGACATCTCCATCTTTTATACATTTTGTTAAAACTGAAAAAAGTTCAGGATAAATATTTTCCATATGTTTTATTGCGATAGCAGCAATCTCACGACCTTCTGATCTTACGAATTCGTCTAATATTTCTTTAACCTTATCAATTGGTATTTCAACAGGTCTGTTTTCAACATCTATGGCACGATGAATGTGTGACCCTGCCATTCTTATCCAGTAAGGAAAATCACCACAAATTTTAGCAAAATACTCTTTTCCTTCTTTGGAAAATATTATACCACATCTTTTTGATAAATCAGATATCATTGATATTGATGATTGACGAGAAAATGGTTTAAGATATTCTTCTGGAACGAAATGTAATACTGAATTTTCATGTCCGTTTATTTGTGGAACTCTAAAGCACCTAGACGAGACACCACTTACTAGAATTCCTACAGGAACATTGTGTCTCTGAGCTTCTTGAACTAATACCCTTAGTTCACGCCAAAAATCATTGAATTGAATTTTCCAGTGTGCCGAATGTGTCGAGTCTGGCGTAATATAATCAATTTCATCAAAAACTATTGCCAAGGGATAGTTATTGCCTTTCGCCCACAGGTCATCAAAAACAGGCACCAGGCCATCGTCTGTTCTCTTCAGGGCGTCAGTAATATGAGCGTAACCTCTTGTCGCAGCCATTTTCGAAACTTTTGCTAGTGCTCGAAGAGCATGATCAGCATCCAAATTGTAGAATTCTTTAACTGAACAATCAACCATTGCAATTCTTGGACTTCCAGAATCTGTCGCTAGCTTAATTAACCTGTTTATTAAAGAAGTTTTCCCGACTTTTCTTATGCCAAAAATAGAACGGATACGCCCGGTGTTCAGTTGCCTTAGCATTTCTAATGCTTCATTTTTACGACCAAAAAAGTCTATATCGTCCGAAACTGGCCCTGTTATTTGGAAAGGATCTGAAGAAAATAGTTCTTTGGAAAGTCTCTGTCTAAAAACATCTGAAGATGGTAAAACACTACCTCTCGGCCTATATATTGGTATTATAGTGACACCATCTTCGCGCCCCCAATTTCTTAATTTATCGTCACCTTCCTTGTCTGAGTGTAAAACTATCGCAATATTTGGAGAAAGCCTTGGCGATTGATTGTTAATAATTTGCTGAATTACTTTTACAGATCTCACTTGAACATTGGTATAGCTAGTAAGTAGAGCTACAATCTCTCTGTCAATCAACAATGAGTTTGCTATTGTTTTTGTTGGCTTGCAAAATATAGTAGTATAATTTGTATTGTATGCTCTTGTCCTTTTATAACTAGTAACTGTAAAAAGGTTCTTTAGTGCAAATGCCAATTTTTTTGCTAATTCATCGCCACCAACTTGAGGTTTAATATCTTCGGTAACGTTTATAAGTCGATCAGGCATGTTATTCCTCTAATTTTTTATTTTCATAACAAGTTATTATTCTGTTTCTGTTTCTGTTTCTCACTCATTATCCCCCAGCATGGCTGTTAGAAAATCAGCGTGTTTGAGTATCAGCTAAATGGAAATCATGCAATTTTGAGAGATAACCAGAAACCGGATAGCATTTTTTAATCCTGCCTAAGGGCTAGTTTGGTATAAAATACCGGGAAAAAGTCAATGTCTGACGGTCAAGATTTTTCCAACTTATAAGAACCGAGAGTTGAACCCAATGCCATCATGGCCAATCAAAGCCTTCCTCAGTATGACGGAAACCTGTACGATACCATCAAAACTAAACCGTGCTCTGTCATTAATCCATTTTATTCAAATGGAT
>JAQUCQ010000337.1 GCA_028686145.1 Desulfuromonadaceae bacterium
GATCTTCAGCAAGTACGGAAAGATGGTTGGCAGCAGCAGCGGAATCTTTGGCCCCTCGGGAGGTTTTTGCAACAACCTCGGTGATCTGTTGCATATTATTGCTGATTTCGGAGGTCGTTGCGGTCTGTTCTTCGGCGGCTGTGGCAACCTGGTGTATCTGCGCATTGACGTCGTTGATCTGCTGGAGGATCTGTTCGAGGGCTCTGCCGGAGTCGGCCGCTTTCTCACTCCCTTTGGCAACTTCACTGACCCCCTCTTCCATGGCGATTACAGCACCTTTTGTCTCTTGCTGGATAGCCTTGATCATTTCGCCAATCTCGCGAGTTGCACGTGTGGTGCGTTCGGCCAGTGCCCGCACCTCATCGGCAACAACGGCGAAACCTCTCCCCTGTTCTCCTGCCCGGGCAGCCTCGATAGCGGCATTCAGCGCCAGAAGGTTGGTTTGATCGGCTATGTCTTCTATTGTGCCGACAATTTCTCCAATTTGGTCGGAACGGCTTCCCAAACTTTCAACCGCTTTTGCCGAGCTCATGACCCGTTCGGTGATGCTGTTCATGACACCAATAGTCTCGTTTACAACCTGTGCCCCTGAAACAGCGGCGGAACTGGCCAGTTGTGAACCTTCCGAGGCCATCTGGCAGTTATGGGCAATGTCGCCGGATGTGGCCGACATTTCTTCGCCTGCTGTGGCAACGGTTTCGGCCTGAGTTGCTACTTCCTCAGCGCCAGCGGCCATTTGGCCGGCATTTGACTGCACTTCAACGGCAGAGGAGGATACCTGCTCACTGGTTTGGGCGATCTGAGAGATGATCCTCCTGATTTTATCAACAAGCGAATTTATCTCGTCAGCAAGTTGTCCGAATTCGTCATTGGATTTGACAATAATCCGTTTGGTAAGATCTCCTTCGCCTCTGGCCAGGTCGGTTACCTTGGAAACAAAGTCGTTGAGCTTTTGTGTGACGGTTACACGCAGAACGATCATCAGGCAGATGAAACTGGCGGCAAGCGCTACTACCCCGGAGATGAGAAGCCAGACGGCGGCTTCTTTGCTTGCCACATAGCCTTGTTCGATACTGGTGTTAAGCTTGAGAGCTCCCAGTATTTTCACTTCCTTGTCGTGGCACCCCTGGCAACGTTCTTCGTTGGGGAGAGGAAGGACTGTTTCAAGGATATGGGTCCCGTTAGAAAATGACTCTAAACTTGCTGGTTTGTTGCTCTTCAAAACCTCGGCCACGAGGGTGTCATTCTTTGCAGCGCTGCCTCGCTCCTCGCCCTTTTCATTGTAAATAGAAAATGCCGCCGCCCGTTTTTTATCAATGACTTCTTTGATGTAAGCATCAACCTTTTTCATGTCATCTGCCATCATGGCAGTTTTGATGTCGTCCCCCATGACATTGACAAAGTTCAGGCTGTTTTGTTTCTGTAACCCTACAAGTGCCGTTTTTTCCATATACAAGGCCGCGCCGCCAACAATTACAAGGCCTGTTATCAGGGCCACGCTTGCCGCCACAAGAATCTTGGTGGCGATCCCGGTTCTTCTGCCTGTTCGTGTCGATGAGTCGGTGAAATCGTGTTGAGACATGCGTTACCTCCCGGATTATGCGTATTTTTATACGGACAGCTTAATTTGCATGAGTCGTGTTTATATGGATGTTAAGACCTTGGCATCTTATATTGAAGGCACTTATATAACAATTTGTTTTTTTATATAAAATTTCAAATGTGCGAGTATAGAAAATATTGTGTAGAATTGGAAGGCAGAGTATCGTACACGTGTAGCAGATCGATATGATCTCTTGGTAAACAGCTCATATCATAAATAACGAGGTGCGGTATGGAAGAACGGATTAACGAACTGGAACTGCGCTATATGCAGCAGGAGCATACCATTCAGGAACTTAATGATATTGTGTGTCATCAGGAGTTGGTGCTGGAACAGCTGCGTCGTGATTTTGAGATACTGAAGGAACAGTTCCTGATGATGTCGCCGTCCGTATCACGTGATACAAGCCAAGAAGAACCGCCGCCGCATTATTAACCCGGAGTTGTTGCCATACTTTTAGTGTGTATCAGCGGCAGGGGCGTCGTCACTTTCCTTTTGACTTTCATCGCCCCTGTCTGCTACACATCTCAGACAATTGTTGTACCACACGGATTTGGTGCTATGCCCCGCAAGGCATAGTTAAAAGGGAAGAAGGTTAAAATCCTTCGCTGACCCGCAACTGTAACAGGCGATGAACGCTGCACTATGCCACTGGTTTTTTCCGGGAAGGCGCGGCTAGTAAGATGACCCTGAAGCCAGGAAACCTGCCATTCTGATTTTGTTTTGGGACCTCCGTGGAACGAGGGGCCGAAGCCTGATCGTATCTGATTACACGGTTTTCGAGCCCCTGTCCATTTCACGGACCGGGGCTTTTTTATTAGTACGTAAGATGGTAACTTTTGTGTGATTCTGACAAAAAAATTACGTTGTTGACACACGTATCCTGTTTACTAGCGCTTGGGGGGAAGTATGGCACGTACAATCTTTGTTACCGGTGGAGCACGTAGCGGTAAAAGTTCCTGTGCTGAAAAACTGGCTCTGGAGTTCGGGGTGCCGCTCGGCTATCTAGCGACGGCTCAAACTCTGGATAATGAGATGGATGAACGGGTCAGACGCCACCGTGAACGGCGCGGAAGTGAATGGAATACGATCGAGGAACCGTACCATCTGTCACAGGCGCTAGCCCGCTGTGATGGTCAGTACAAGGCAATTCTGGTTGATTGTGTGACACTCTGGCTTTCCAATATGTTGTTCAAATACGAAGACGCTGAGGAACGGTGCGAAGAGCGGATTCATGAGGATCTGCAGCGCTTGAAGAGTACGCTGCAGGGGATGGTAACGCCGGTTATTCTGGTTAGTAACGAGGTTGGCATGGGGATCGTTCCGGACAATAGGGTGGCGCGTATGTTCCGCGACATTGCCGGATCGACGAATCAGGCCTTGGCAGCAGCGGCGGATGAAGTGTATGTCGTCATAAGCGGGATTCCGCTAAAACTGAAATAGTCAAAAAGGAGAGATTTATATGGACATCATCATGGATACGCTTGAACGCATCAAGCCGGTCAGCCAGGAACTGCTTCGACAGGCACAGACAAGGCTAGACAATAAGACCAAACCGCTCGGATCGCTGGGGCGGCTGGAAGAATTTGCCCGCCGCATAGTTGCAATCAGCGGTAACCCGAATCCGGATATCTCTAAAAAGATAGTCTTTACTTTTGCCGGTGATCATGGCGTCACAGAAGAGGGGGTCTCGCTGTTTCCCCGCGAAGTTACGCCGCAGATGGTACTGAATTTCCTTTCCGGCGGTGCCGGTGTCAACGTGCTTGCCAGGCACGTTGGGGCTGATGTGCGGGTCGTTGATGTCGGGGTCGATTATGATTTTGCAGATACAGTCGGGTTAATTCAGAAAAAAGTTGCTCGTGGCACGAAAAACTTTGCCAAAGGTCCGGCTATGACCCGCGAAGAAACTGTTGCTGCGTTGACGGTCGGCATCGAATTGGCTGATCAGTGCCGGGCCGAAGGGGTGGGGCTGGTCGGCACCGGCGAGATGGGGATCGGCAACACGACGCCGTCATCGGCTATCATCGCTGCAATCTCTGGTAAAACGGTGGTGGAGGTGACTCATCGTGGCACCGGTATCGGTGACGAGGCGCTGGTTAACAAGATCCGCGTTATCGAACAGGGTTTGGCCCTGAACAAGCCTGATCCGTATGATCCGCTCGATGTGCTGACCAAGGTGGGCGGGCTGGAAATCGCTGCAATCGCCGGTTTGGTGCTTGGATGCGCTGCCAACTCAATCCCGGTTGTTATCGACGGTTTTATCTCTACCGCCGGAGCCCTGATCGCTTCCGAGTTGCATCCACATGTACGTGACTACATCTTTGCCGCCCATGAGTCGGTTGAAATCGGCCATAGTTTCATGCTGGAGCGGATCGGCGTCGAACCTATTCTAGATCTCAAGTTCCGTCTCGGTGAAGGAACCGGAGCCGCTCTTGCGATGACGCTGATAGAGGCGGG
>JAQUCQ010000029.1 GCA_028686145.1 Desulfuromonadaceae bacterium
GAAAAATGGCTACCGATACTCCTGCTCCAAAAACTACCAAAAACAATAGCGTTAACGTGAATGGAGAAAATCTTCTTTGATAATCAGACGGTTCCAAAATGTCTACATCAATATTTGCCGGATCAGTAAAATGCCCCGATTTTTCATGTTCCAGTTTTTTTAGTGCCTTAAGAATTGAACTCATTTGATGTTTCCTGATGATTTGTTGATCTGTGTACCCGATAGCTTGCTTCCAAACCAATCGGATCTGTCATGATTTGATGTCAAAATGAGGGCAGCGCAGATCAAAATCAGCGTAATGGTGCCCGCAAGCAGCATATAGTAACGTTTCCATTGACCTGTGCTCAGTATTTCACTGATGGCCCGTGTGACAATGCCAATTGAAATATAACGTTGCCCGTCGCCATAGCCAATCAACAGGGCCCGGTCGCAAAGATTATTAATTAATCGTGGCAACCCTCGAGAATAGAGGTGTATTAATGTGAGTGCAGTACGACTGAACATTACTCCACCAGTCTCCCCGGCAATTACCATCCGGTGACGAATATAGGAACGAGTCTCATCCATGCTCATGGATTGAAGCCGGTAACGCACGGAGATACGTTGTTTTAGCTGTCTCAATTCTGGTAGATCCAAAAGTGTGGATAATTCTGGTTGACCTGCCAAGACAATCTGTATCAGTTTGTCATTCTCAGTTTCCAGGTTGGAAATAAGCCGCAACTGCTCAAGAATCTCAGGCGACAGATTTTGGGCCTCATCGATAACCAGAACGACGGTAATACCTCGTTCATTTTCTTGCAGCAGAAAATTATTCAGTTCGTCAAGCAGATCATTGGTGTATTTGCTCTCGGAATTGAGGCCAAATTCAGAATTAATACTGCGAAGCAGCTCATTTTTGGTCAGAAAAGGATTGAAAATCAAGGCAGAGCGGTAGTTGTGTTGGCTGAGAATTGTACGCAATACGGTCGTTTTACCGGTTCCTACTTCACCGGTAAGTTCTATAAATCCGTAATGGTTGTTTATGCCGTACAACAGGTGTGCTATTGCTTCCTTATGATTATTGCTGAGGTAGATGAAGCGAGGATTGGGTGTCAGTGTAAAGGGCTTTTCGTTGAAACCATAGTATTTTGTGTACATGGCAGGTAATCCGTTAATGAGCTAGTTTGCGTAAATAATTATATAGTTTCAAGTATTTTACTGTTCAATACTTGTTGTGTATTTCATAAAAGCTGACTATTTTCAAGACAATTCATTATTTAAACTGACTGGGCTATTATTAATGCAATACATTACATATAACAATACAACTATTTATAATAAAACAATAACTAGTAAACAAGTTCACAATTTGAGTCTTGTTGCGGCACGTTATCCTGTTCGCTTGACTGACTATTATGCCGGACTTATCAGACATCAGGATGACGCCATCTGGAAACAGTGCATGCCGGATGCACGTGAATTGGAGGATTACTCCCAATGCGCGGATCCTTTGAATGAGAGTAATTTGAGCCCTGTTCCGGGTCTTATTCATCGCTACCCAGACCGTGTTGTGCTGCTTGTTTCCAATCGTTGTCCAGTGTACTGCCGCTTTTGTATGCGGAAACGGCTTGTTGGAAGTGGTGATGCGCCCATGGGAGAAAGTGAACTTTGTGCCGCCCTTGACTATATTGCGGCACATCCTTCAATCCATGATGTTATTTTGTCTGGTGGGGATCCACTGATGCTCGACGATCAGTCGCTATCAAAAATTCTGACCGGTCTGCGGGCCATTCCTCATATAGCCATTATCCGCATCGGAACCCGCGTGCCGGTGACGCTTCCTGGGCGGATAACCCCGGGGCTGTGTAATCTGCTTCGTGCGTTTCATCCCCTGTTCATCAATACCCATTTTAACCATCCTGATGAAATAACTGCCGCTTCCACTCATGCCTGCTCGTTACTGGCTGAGGCCGGCATACCATTGGGAAATCAGACAGTACTGTTGAAGGGGGTTAACGATTCGATTGAAACCATGAGGGCTCTGATGACGGGGTTGCTTACACTGCGTGTCAGGCCGTACTATCTACATCAGATGGATCTTGTGCAGGGTACTGCTCACTTCAGGACGTCGGTTCGTAGCGGGCTGGAAATTATACGGGGACTCCGCGGCCACATATCCGGCCTTGGCGTACCGCACTATGTCATTGATCTGCCGGGAGGGAAGGGGAAAGTTGCCGTTCTACCGGATGATGTGAAGATACGCGGGAATATGCTGCAGCTTCGTACCTACACCGGTGAACAGGTGTTTTATGAGGACATCACAACTCTTCAGGAGTAAATGCTACGATCTCATCAATAACATTGACTCCTGCGGTCAGCATCACCAGTCGATCCAATCCCAAAGCAATTCCGGCCGATTCCGGCATCAGTGCAAGTGTTTTGAGAAACGGCTCTGGCAGTGGTAAAATATCTTGCCCGGCATTACTGCGGGAACAATTAGCCTCTTCAAAACGGCGGCGTTGTTCTGTCGGATCATTAAGTTCACTGAAACCGTTGGCCAGTTCCAATCCTCCGACATATAATTCAAACCGTTCTGCGAGCCCGCTATTTGTTGGTTTTGTCCGTGCCAGTGCGGCTAACTCAACGGGATAGTCCATTAGAATAACCGGCGAGCCAAAACCTGCGAGTGCCGGCTCAATAACTGCCGTCAGAATTTCCTCGTAAAGCCCTTTATCGAGGCAGTCCCATACATCCACTTGCCCAAAGTGCGTAAACGCTTCCTGGACGCTGATGCGTTGCCATGAAGCAAATGGATCTATTTTTGCCGCGTTATGTACAAATAGGCGGTTGTCAGGCTGGCAAATTGCGGCTACATGCTGCAGTAATCCTTCGCAATCTGTCATAAGGGTCTGATAATCACAATCGGACCGATACCATTCAAGCATGGTAAACTCTGAAAGATGACGGGAGCCTCGTTCATTTGAGCGCCAGCAGCGTGATATCTGGAACAATTTTTTATGACCGTTGCAGAGAAGACGTTTCATACAGATTTCCGGAGAAGTCTGAAGCTGCCAGGAGGGAAGGGTGGTGAATATCGGGTTGATATGTTCTTCAGGGGCGTTGGCGGGGATAAGAAGGGGGGTCTCAACTTCAAGAAACCCCCGCTCCCAAAAAAAATCACGTACGGCTTTGATGACATTCGCCCGTAACCACAAGGCGTCAATCTTCATTGTTTATCCTTTGACGCGAGTGGAGTACTCGCCGGTTCGTGTATCGATAACGATCAGTTCCCCTTCTTCGATAAAAGGAGGGACCCGCAGGACATAGCCAGTTTCAACAGTTGCCGGCTTGGAATCATTACCGCTGGTGTCACCTTTTGCCCACTGTTCGGTCTCTGTCACACGCAAATTTACAAAGTTCGGCAGAGAAATACCGATGGCCTTTTCACCAAACAACATAACTTCGACTTTCAGGTTTTCAAGCAGGTAATTTTTGGCATCACCCAGTGTTTCTTCTTCCATTACAACCTGTTCATATGTCTGCTGGTCCATAAAGGTGTAATGTTCGCCTTCCTTATAGAGAAACTCCATTGTGCGCTCTTCGAGGCTGGCAGGTTCAAAGGATTCTCCAGAACGATAGGTTCTGTCTAGAAGCGATCCGTTGATCATATTACGCATCTTGGTTCGGTACAAAGCCTGGCCTTTGCCTGGCTTCACAAAATCAAAAGCAACGACTAGATACGGATCGCCATCAAGTATTATCTTTAAACCTTTTTTCAAATCAGCAACGGTATACATACGTTCCTCGCACAGTGTGTATTTTGAAACAAGACAAGCCCTCCAGAATGGACGGGCCTGTTTAGATCAATCAGAAAGAAAACAGTTTATTTGGCGCGATAGGTAATACGACCTCTTGTAAGATCGTAGGGAGAAAGCTCAACAGTAACCTTATCGCCAGGTAAAATCTTGATAAAGTATTTACGCATCTTGCCGGAAATATGAGCCAGCACGACATGTTCATTTTCCAGTTTGACACGAAACATTGCATTAGGTAACGGTTCGATTACGGTGCCTTCAACTTCAATTGCTTCTTCTTTCATACCTTGTCCAGCTCCTCATAATGCGTTTGATGCGAACTTTGATACATTACTGATAGTACCTTGAAAATGCAAGCTATTTGTAAACAACATCATAACTCGGTTTTTACATATGTCCCATAAGATATATTATGTAAAGTTGAGTAAGTGTGAAGTTAATGTCTGATACAGTTTTGTTCCTTTTCGCTCTTTCTAATCTTGTTCTCTGCTTTTTCGTTTGGGAAATGATTCGCGTCGGCCATCGTTTGCTTGAGCAACATATTGCTGATGGAAATATTAAAGTTGTTGATGATCGTGAAAATGGCGGTGATCTATGAACCGCTTTCACTATCAAGCTGTGCATCCCTGTCCCGTCTGTGGTCGTCCTGTCTATGATATTCCCCCTTTTAGCCATGATTGTCCTTCCTGTACTGCTTGGGCTTCGTTCTTTGGCGGTGATCTATGACTGTTGCCGTTCTTTTTGCTCGTCAAGATTCTGTTTATAAGTCTTTACCCGGTTGTGATGTTTTCGACATTGATCGTGATGCGCGTTGTTACCCAGGTGCGAATCCTGTTGTCGCTCATCCTCTTTGTCGCTCTTGGGGTCGTTTGCGTAAATTTGCAAAACCTCGTGATGATGAACGTGACTTGGCTGTTTTTGCTGTAGATCAAGTTCGTAAATATGGTGGTGTTCTTGAACATCCATTAGGATCTGAGCTTTGGTCTTTTTGTGATCTTCCTCTACCTGGACGTGTTGACTCTTTTGGTGGCTTTACCCTGGGTATAAATCAAAACTGGTTTGGACATCGTGCAGAGAAAAAAACACTCCTTTACATTGTCGGTGTTCTACCTGGTAACATTCCTCCTGTTCCTTTCACTCTGGAATATGCTTCTCATGTAATCGCCCGTAATAATCGCAATAAAAACTATCGCCCACCTTTGGTGTCAAAATCTGAGCGTGAACACACTCCCCCCGCTTTTGCTGAATGGCTTGTTGACCTGGCTAAACGTTGCGGTGGTGCGCAATGATTGGTGCGCTTTCAAATCTTCGTCCTGATGGATCAAAACGCCCTCGTAAGCGTAATATTTCGGTTTCTGAGGGGACAGCAGCGAAGCTGCCGCCTTTGGGCTTGTTACCTGTCCCCAATGTCGCACAAGGGGAAAGGTCGGTTTTAAGCCTTCCGGTTTTAAGGTCTGAAACAGAGTGGTTTCGGCCTTCGTTTTTGACTTCTGAAAAGCCGTTGTTCTTTTCGCGGCAAGCTGCCGCATATGCCGAAAGAATGGAGAAGAGAGAAAAAGCGGTTGTCTCTGTTCCTGAAGCTGCGAAACGCTCCGGTTTCGCTCTGCATCGGTTCCGCTCTGGTGAATTGACCGGTGCTAGGTTCACAACTGGTTTATCGTCGGTGGTGTCTTTGAATCCTCGCTCCGGTGCTCTTGTCACTCAATCTCTCACACAGAAAGCCCGTACTAAAATCCGCCGTGCGATTCAAAATGCTACTCATGATTTTAAATGCTTCATGACGGTAACGTTCGCGCCCTGCAAGTTCCATGAATATGATCCCGATTTTGTTGGCCCTGTTGACTATCTGGCAAAGACCTGCAAACCGTGGGAACATAATTTTGATGGTATTAAGCCGAGCGAGTCTAGTCCTGATTTTGTTGGCCCTCGTTCTCCTTGGATTGGTTCTGTCCGTCATGATTTCGCCAAGTATAAATTCAAAAAATTCTTTCACTCTATCAAGCAATCGTGTGACCGCAAGGCCGATAAATCGGGTCGTGAAACGGATCGCATTGCCTATGTGTGGGTTGCCGAGATACAGTTAAAAACAACTAACAATATTCATTTCCATGCGTTGCTGAATCACCGCTTACCAATCAAGTGGCTAACCTCACTATGGGCTCAATCCTCCAACAGTATTGATGTTCGCTCAATCAATAACCTTAATCACGCCTCCTGTTATCTGCGAAAATACATGGAAAAAGACAAGAGCGCCATTCAGGGCAATCGTTATGCAATCACTCAAGGTTTGCGGAAATCCATGGAACCGGAAAAAACGGTAATTAACGGGCGTGAACTACAACGAGGCGTGTTCGGTATTGTTCGTGATCTGGTTGATACTATCGAGCTCAATGGCGGCAAAGTCCTTGAACATGGCTTTTACCTTCCTACTCCCTGCCGTTCGGTCGTTTTTCGCGGTAAAGATAGCACAACCAAGAAATCTATCGCTGTTAGTGCTGGCCTCTCCGTCTATATTCTCAATGAAATAAAATCTCTCTGTGAGTCTTTTCCTTTTTAAATCGGTAACTTATTGAATGTATTACATTATATTACTTTGTATTACACGATTTTAATAGACAGTGTAAAAATAATCCTTTATTTCTCCATCAGATTTTAATTTAAATTATCACGAGGTGATTTATGGGCATGACTTCTGAAAAAGCAATTCTCGACGGGCTCTTTGGTGGCGTCACAATCGGCAAAACTTCCAAGCGTACATTCGTTACGATCATGAAACCCGGCCCCAAACTGGAAAAAGTCGAAGTGACTGGCGGTTTGCCTGTTCCGTCCGGTCTTTTGTTCGGCGCTTCTATCCGTCTGTGCATGACTAATGCTGAGCAGAAATTTCAGGACTTCAACGGTTCTTTCACCGTTGCTGAATCTGCTGTAATTCAGGTTCCGAAACAGTGACATTTTCACCCTTTCAAATAACGGGCAATCCGGCTTTTGACTATTTCTTTTCCGTGGGATTCTTTTTCGTGATGGTTGCCATTCCTACTGCTCAAGTTTTTAAGCTGCTGAAATGGTAGCGACTCCCGAACTTTTAACCGCTCTCGGCTTGACCCTTGAGCAATTCAATTATCTTTCCGGTCTGTCGGGTCTGCTGTGCGCTCTTATGATCGGTTTGATCTGGAATCAGGGTCTTTAATGATAACGATTGATTTACAACTCTATTACGTTTGTTCTGGCGCGGTTCTTGTGTTCTTGGCCGCAGCATGGGGATTTCGTCGAGCAAAAAGCGCGTTTTTCTCTCGGTAGCGGATTGCTACTCTACTTAAAAATTGACGGATAAAAACCGTCCGGAGGTTTCAAATGTTTAAACGTCTGCAAAGTATCGCCCTCGCTGCAATGGTTGTCTGCATGTCTGCTCTCTCTTCGTTTGCTGCCATGTCCCCTGCTGATGTTACTGCTACCACTACTGGTATCAGTGATTCCCTTACCCTGTTCTATACGATCGGTGGAACAATTCTGGTTGTTCTCGCCGGTATCTGGGGTTTCCGCAAAATTACCGGCCTTTTGGGTAAGTAGTAACGGATTTCAGCTAAAAGGGCGGTTCTTCTTGAGCCGCCTTTTTTTATGGGGTTTTCAATGAAAAAACTATTCCTTCTTACATTATTGCTTTTCTGTGCTTCTCCCTCTCATGCTGCTGTGTCTTTGGCTGAACTTGAAAATCTTGTTGGTGCTAGTGGTTCTGTACCGCTACCTGTGTCTGCTAACATTTACAAGGCCATTTCTGCAAATGCTTTAGCAAGTTATAATACTCCGGCTTTTGCATATAAATCTATACGTCTTTCGCTTCCTTCTGCGGCAACTCTTGAACTTGCTGCTCCTATTTCTTCAATTGCTGGCTCTGGTACTGCTGGCCTTTTGCTTCGTAAAGGTTTGGGTTTGCTTGGCCCAGTTGCCACTATTGTTACCGTTGCTATGGCTCTTAATGATTTATACAATACAGCAATATTACACCCCACTGATTATCCTTTAACCTCTTCTTTGGGTGCTACTTCTGCATCTTCTCCAGCAAGTTTATCTTCTAACGTTGGTGATATTGTCTATATTCCCGGATATGGTTTTCATCAGGTAACTGGTCGTACTACTGGAATAGAGCCAAACACTGGTTATACTCCTTCTAATACTCAAAAAGGCAATAGTACAAATTGGGGGATATGGGGCCCTGATAACAGTGCTGGTCCGGGCTATCATGTTTGGGTCGGTTTGACTTATCCGTCTGCTACTGTTGTTCCCCCCGTTCAGCCTGCTACATTAGATAATTGGGTAGGCTTATATACTGCTCCAGGTACTGCACCTTATTTACAGCCTGCTTATGCAGATGAAGCGGCGAAAATGTTTCAACCAGCACTTAATACTGATACAGCAAAAGCTCTTCCTACCTCTGATCAAATAACACAGCTGTCAACGAATCCTACTGTCGTTGCTGACGCTGCCGAACAGACTGCTGCACAATCGGCACAAACTGCTGCTGATAAAGCAAAGGCCGCTTCTATTGCCAATCCAACAGACCCAAATTTGGCTAATACTGCCAATGCTCTGCAAGCTGCTGCCGATGCTTTAAAAGCGCAACAAGCTGCTGCTGATGCTGCAAAAGCTCAAGAAGATGCCCTGACTCCTCCTGATACTCCTAAAAATACTTATGATGCTGAAATAACGCCTCCTGATAAAAAAGACATTCCTTCTTTGTTGCTGTCGTTTGTTTCCGGTAGTCCTCTGGTGTCAATGGTCAAGAGTTTTACCGTTACCACTTCTGATGCTTCATGCTCTATGCCTATCGGTATTGTGTACGGTCAACAGTTGACTTTTGATTTCTGTCGCTATCAGTCGTTGTTATGTGGCTGCGGTGGTGTGCTGATTATCATCATGCAGGGTTTTGCAATCTTTGTTGTAATTAGGGGGTGGTAGCGTGGCTGCTATTCTTGCGTATCTCGGTTCCAGTATGGCGGCAATTTTTGCCGATAAAATTCTCGGCTGGATTGCTCTCAAGGCTGTGCTCGTTTTTCTCTTCATTATCGTTGTGCCGTTGCTGCTGAATAATTTCCTCTATGACATCATCAAAATCATGATGGATTTTGCCAGTAGTCAAGCTGGATCAGCGAGTCAGTTTAACGGCAACATGACTTTTTCCGGTTTTCTAGCATGGCTACTTGAATGTTTTCGTATACCTGAAGCGATTTCGTTACTCGTTTCCGCTCTCTCTCTCCGTGTTGTCTTGAACATGATCCCTTTTGTGAGGTTGGTCGGATGAAAAATATTCTTTATTTCTTCGGTTCGTTCTTTCTTGTCGCTGGCCTGATGCTCTTCTTTTCTGGCTGTGCGTCTGTCGATTCCGTTTATGTTCCTCATTGTGGCGATAATCACGCTTCTTTTGTCCAGTGGGCTCAATCTTCACCATTTTAAGGGGTAAATTATGATTCAATTAATTGAAGCTCCGCCTCGATCCGGAAAGAGCTATTACGCTGTTAATTATCTCATGGATTTTGTGAAATATGACGGCTTGTATCGAGAATTTAAACTCAATGCTAATGTGCTTATTATCTCGAATATTGAAGGTCTTAAAATCAACCACTGGAGGCTTGATGAATGTCTTAAAAAACAACCTCTGACTGAGTTTTTCAAGATTGCGAATTTTGAAGAGATTATGAAACAGCACAATAAAAATCATGTCATTATTTTGATTGATGAAGCTCATGAGCTTTTCCCCGCAGGTATGAAGAATCCAGAAATATATAACTTCTTCGCATATCACGGTCATATTGGTCTTGATGTGTTTTTCATGACTCAGGGCTTTGAATCAATGTCGAGGATGTTCAATCCTTTAGTTGAATTTGTTGTCAAGGTTACGCCCAGGTCAAAATCAATTCTCAAAACCTTCTCTTATGGCTTCTATGATAAAGGCGGCAAATTTCTCTATTCGAAGTCACTTGCTAAGAAACAGCTTGTTTTCGATGCTTATACTTCTTTTCGTCAAGACGAGAAAAACAAGCCCAAAAATGCTCTTTTGCACTGGATGATAATTTTTGCTGTTCTGATGGTCTGTGCTGGCGGTTTGTTTAAAACTGCTCTGGCTATTGTTGCTAATAAAGCTAAACCACAAAATGCACATAAACAGGTGTCTGCTTCTGCTGCTGAATATGCTGCGGCACATCCTGTTTTGCCTGTTTCCTCTGTTCCCTCTGCTGTCCCTGTTGCTGCTCCTGTGGCTGTTATGCCTGTTCAGCCTGTTCTATCCTCTGCTTCTCTGCCTCATTTCGTCCCTGTACCCGTTTCTGGCGTTTCCAGCGTTATCCCTGATAACATACCTCGCGTTATTGGTCTGGTTGGTGATGCTGATGGTAGGAATAGAAAATATTTGTTGTCTACTGGTCAAGTCACTACCTGTAAACGCTCACTCAATATTGGTGATATTTATATTAGATAGTTTCCATCCGGAAACGTATTGACGGGTGTAGTGCGTCATGAAATTGAGAAAGAGCAGAAAAAACTGGTTACATGATAGTCAAAACGTACCAAACTTGAGGCTATCAACAATGACCGGAGGTCCAGTGCGTCTCAAACTGGGGTTTCCGGATGGACACTAGATAGAAAAAGCCCACGACAGGCGGCGCAATGAGCCGCAGAGAGTGGGCGATTTCCTTTTATGGTAAAATTTTTCTTTAAATTAATCTGTCTCTAATGTATGTGTATCTCAATTTCACCTGGGGGATATATGGACATTTCAGATTTGTATAAACTGACTTTTGAAGAGTTCCGCGCGTTTGTCTTAAAAGATAAAACTGCTGCTAAAATACTGATAGGCTCTGAGGATCGCTTTAACATGTTGAAGGTCGTCACTGCTAACAATTCCCGCCTCAAGAATGTTTCTAATAGCTTTTTGAAGTAATAGTTTCCCTTTAGCTTTCTCTCCTGCATGGCGGTCGTCCCGCCATCTGACCGCCTTCGGCTAATTTGACGTGTCTAACCGCGCTCGGTGTCTTACCTGTATTCTCTACATTCCTTTGTGCGTGTCCTCAACAACCGCTTTTAGTCTTTTCTTTGCCGTTCCGACAGATACTATGTACCGTCTGCCGCCGTATGGCGGCGTTTTAGAGGTATCGTTAGTCTATTTTGCTAAATATTTGAATTTCCCGTTTTCTAAATTCCATATATGGGGCTTTCCTTCTTCTGCTATACCTTTTCTGAATTTGCACTCTGGATATTTTGAGCATACTAAATAGCGCAAGCCTTCTTTATCACCAGATAGTCTTTTTCGTTCTATAAGTGGTTGTCCACAGAGCTCACATTTGCCATCTGTCTTTTTAATCATTTTGTTTTTTCTTCCTCTATATCCTTAATGATCCATTCAACTTTTTTACCAACTGCTCTGGCGATTTTTTCCAGTATTTCCGGTTTCGGAAACCGGCCTAGCTCATAATTGGCTATGTTTTGCTGTGACACTCCTGACCTCTTTGCAAGTTCCGATTGAGATAGACTCCCTCTTAATATTTTCACAATATTTTCCATAATCCCCCCAACAATATTTTATTGCAATTAACAACGTTTTATTGTTGACAACAATATTTCGTTGTTGTAATTATTCCGTATTACAAATTAAACGGAGGTCACAAAATGTTAGACAAACGCCTCAATACCGTTTCATTCCGCCTTACTGACGAGGAACTTTTACTCGTCGAATCTCTGCAAAAAACCTATCACTCTGCCGGTGTATCCGCTTCCAAGTCCTTCCTGTTTCGCTATGGTGTAAAACGTTTAATTAATCACCCTGTCCCGTCAATCGTAGCATGAAATATACGATTGAAAACAAAGGTACTGGCGTTGTGCTTATTCGCGCTTTTGTCCCTGAACACCTCGCCGCCTCTTTTCTCGCGTTCATTGAAGCAAAGAGCCGTGAAAACCCGCCGATTGTAAGAAAGTCCTCACATGAGAAAAATGAGGAATATTTTAAAGAGTTGAAAGCTGCCGCCCTCGCCGCTTTCAATGCCTGTCAAGCTGCCGGATTAGCCGCAAATACTTCTATATCGGAAGTAAATAAAAAACTAAAGGTGCTCGGCTTTTTTAATACTTCGTATGACTCTGTACGCTCTCTTTTGACTCAACAAGGCTGTTTTCGGTCAAAAAGTCCGTTGGAATAGTTCATTCGATATATTATGTAAAGTTACGTTACTGGTATTGGTATTTTTATGAAAACATGATGATCAGTAAATTAGTAGTTGTTGACAAGGCAATCCCCCATCGCATTTATACGATTATCAATCTTAATTCGATTGTTGATCATACTCTGCATATAACTTCATAATGCCATCGCGTAGCACTGACAATTTATAGGGCTTCTGAATAAATCCAGCCAATCCTTTACCAACAAACTTCTGCGTCACTTCAAGTTCACTAAAACCACTGCTCATTATCACTTTCACATCAGGATTTAATGTCCGTAGCTCGCGGAAGCACTGTTCACCATCCATGTGCGGCATTGTAAGGTCAAGAATAACAAAACTTATATTTCTTGAGGTGTTATATGCTTCTAGCGCCTCGCGGCCGTCATTGGCTGTAACAACGTTGAATCCCAATTCTTTGAGCATTTCGGCGCCAATTCCCCGCACAGTTTCTTCGTCATCAACGAGGAGTACGGTACCACTCCCCTTCCATTTACCATTATGGGTGTCGTGATTGAAAATTTCAGCTGGTTTCCCGCTTGCCGGAAGAAGAATCTTGAAGGTGCTTCCTTTACCCGGTTCGCTGTAAACCTTGATTGCACCTTTATGACCACGAACTATTCCAAGGACGGCAGCCATGCCGAGGCCTCTTCCGGTAAATTTTGTCGTAAAGAATGGGTCGAACAATTTTGCCAATATTTCTTTATCCATGCCACATCCGGTGTCAGCAATTTCAATAAAAACATAAAGTCCGTCGCTAATATTCTCGTCCAGCCAGACATCTTTAAGATAATTATGAGTACAGTCCATACAGCCGGTAGTAATGGCGATGATGCCGCTTTTATCTCCAATGGCTTCGGATGCGTTTATGACTAGATTCATTATTATTTGGCGAATCTGGGTAGCATCAGCTTCAACAGGTGGCAGTGGCCGGGTAAGGTTGAGGCGCAAGACAGCTTTCTTGGAAATTGAGACCTGAAGTATATGAAGCATCTCCTCCAACAAACTATTGATGTCATGGTTTTTAATGACAAATTTACCTTTTCCCGAATAGGCAAGCATTTGCTTAGCAAGGTCGGCAGCACGGGAAGCAGCTTTTTCTATACTCTTCAGGTTGTCAACGGCTGGAGATTCCGGATTAATTCGCATAAGGGCCAAATCCGCATTCCCGATGATTGCCGTGAGAATATTATTAAAGTCATGGGCAATGCCACCTGCTAGAACTCCAAGACTTTCGAGTTTCTGGGCGTGAAGGAGCTGGCGCTCAAACGACAATCGTTCATCCTCAGCCTTTTTTTGATCAGTAATATCATGGCCGATACCAATGTATTTAAGGTTGCCATCTGCATCCGTATACGTTGTTCCATTCGCCAGGAACATGCGCCATGAGCCGTCGGCGCATTTTACGCGGTACGGAGGACTTGTTTGCGCTTCTCCAGTAGACAGAACGTTCATCAGGTATTCAAGACAGGGTACAATGTCATCAGGATGCACAAATGGTCCGAATTCGTGTCCAATAACATCGCGCGCCGGAAACCCAAAATGTGTTTCCCATGAGGGAGATACAAACTGAAATACACCTATAGCATCAAGAACAAAAATAACGTCAAAGGAGTGTTCTACAAAAGTTCTGAATTTTGCTTCACTTGCCCTTAAAGAATCATCGGCTTCCTTGCTTTCCACAAGTTTGAGTTCCAGTTCGGCGTTGGCAGCTTCAAGATCACGTGTCTTCTGCTTCACCTGCTGTGACATTTGATTTACAGAGTCAGCAAGTATGCCAACTTCATCATGAGAAGTAATCTCCAATTTTACGTCAAAATCCCCCTCGGCAATTTTTTTTGCATGCTCAGAGATTTTGATCACTGGACGCGACACAAAACGGGAGATGAAATAGTTAATTAGAATTGCAATACATATAAAAGAAAGTGAAAAATTAATGATAACATGCAGGAGTGCAATCATAACCTTGTTGTTAACGACGCTCACGGGGAAACCAAGACGAATCTGTCCGAGGTGATTATTGGTGGAGTCGAATATCGGGATAGTTACATCGTAGTAATCAAGGCCGTCAAATCGGCGGTAGAGTTGCATAATCGGCTTGGTGGAAGCGATGCTGTTCTTCATGACCTTGTCGGTAAAGACTTTACCGTCTAATCCAGGAATACTGCTATACAAGACCTTCCCGGTAAGGTCAGTTATCCCAGCATAGGTAATCTGTGGGTTGTGTTCTATTAGTTGCTTGCATTTTTTATCCATGCCGGTAAAAGAATCAAGTGGCAACCCGAGACTTAGCAGTTCAACAACGATCGAATTCAGACTGTAGCCGAGACCATAGGTCCCGGTGACAAGTGCTTCGGTGTAGTATTTTTTAAAGTTGGTAACAAGAAAAACAGAGCTTATAAAAAGAGATGTGAACAACACACAGATTATAATAAGAAGTATCTTCTTGCCGATTTTCATGTGTACTTCCCCTTAACGATCTCTACAAATCCCGAAACAACAATTTTAGTGCATCAGTACTAATGGATAATATTTTCACCAGCCATCTGGAGTAGCTCGATCGGGACATCAATGCCGAATTTTTTCGCCTTTTTCAGATCAATCGCAACTCCATATCTGTGTGGCCATTCCGGCAAAATATCACTGATTTTTTTGCCTTCAAAAAGTTCCTTTATCATCCGTGCAGCCTGAAAGCCGATGCTTTCGTGTGACGGGTAAATTGTGGCAACCGCCCCCCATTTATCCATAACATCGTCCTTCACCAAGCCTATAAGTGGCTTGCGGGAGGTACTATAAACCATCTTTGAAAAATCTTTCCGAGTACCCATTTGGTCGCATGGTGTGATATAGGCATCTACTTTAGGATCAAGCTCCTGTATATATTTTTTTGCGTTTACGGCCATAATTCTGCTTCCATGTTCACCTGTTACCGAAGGAACAGACCTGAAGATAATCCTGATGTCCTTAAACTCCGGGTCGGTTCTCAACAGTTTTTCAATCCAGCTGTTATAGCTGTGAGATTGAGGCATATCTGCATAAATCAGCCCAAAGGTCCTCGCTGTGGGCATAAGCTTTCTGATAAACTTAAGACGTGTCTTCACAGGAACGGGGTAGCAGACGCCCGTAAAGTTAGCCACCAGTTTGGAGTTAAAATCCTGAATAACGCCAATTCCAACAGGGTCAGTCGAGGAGGCAAAAATGACGGGTTGTGTTTTCCCGTACAGGGCATTTTTGGCAGACAGAGTTGCTGCTGTCCCGCCAACAAAAATGACATCATAGGAGTTTTTTAATTCGTCATTTAAGAGGAGTTCCCCCTTTTTTACATTATTACCGGAAAACATAATGGTAGTCTCAAGGTTTTTACCTTCCGAATACCCGAAGTTTGCAAGAGCATTCAGCAGCGAGGCACGGACTTCGTTGTACGGGTGGCCTTGTTGTGAATCAAGAATGAGAAGTTTAAAAATTTTGCGGATATGCGGCGTGCTGGTACTTGTCGATAACGCGGGAGAGTATTGTGTGAACATTATGACAAAGCTCAGTGCAAGAGCCCATAAAATTACAGATCCATTCAGGCGCATTTCGGTACCCTCCGATGAGCAATAAAAATTCAAACGAAGTTTTAGTGATGAAAATAATTCCAATCAAGCAAAATTACAATGTTATTCTTGACTTAACCTGCAGAAAATACCGATTGATCAGGAAAACCGGTCTTGCAAGGCAGCTGGTAAATGTACTATAGTCATTCGCGAATATGCTGAGATACTGATACCGCAATCAATTTTACATATTGGAGATACTGCCGTGAATCCACGATTACCTGCCGAATGGGAAATTCAAGATGGCGTGCTGATGGCTTGGCCGCATGAAGGAACAGACTGGGCTTATATGCTTGATGATGTCCGTCCTGTTTTTGTTGAAATTATCCGCCATATTATCCGCTTTGAACGGGTGATTCTTACTGCACCGAATGCCGTATCTGCGACAGATTTTCTTGTCGAAGCCGGCTTGGATCTGGCCAGGGTTAAAATCTGCGAAATTCCGAATAATGATACCTGGACCCGCGATTTCGGGCCGATCACCGTTATTTATAATAATAAGCCGGTGCTGATGGATTTCGGGTTCAACGGCTGGGGGCTCAAGTTTCCCGCAAACTTAGACAACCTGATTTCAAAGCGCCTCAAACAGCTTGGTGCGTTACTCCCCAATCTGAACACAATTGGTTTGATTATGGAGGGGGGCAGTATTGAAACTGATGGTCTTGGTACAATTCTGACCACGGCAGAATGCCTCCTTTCGCCAAACCGCAACCCTCAACTGGACAAGAGTGAAATTGAGCAGGCACTTGTTTCTGTTGTTGGAGCAAAACGGGTTCTTTGGCTTAATAACGGTTTTTTGGCCGGAGATGATACCGACTCTCATGTTGATACCCTGGCCCGAATTTGCCCCGACAACACTATTATTTACCAGGCATGCGAGAACCCGCTTGATGAACATTACGAGTCGTTGAAACTCATGGAGAATGAACTTAAAACTTTTAAGGCTCCTGACGGATCGCCCTATCGCCTAATCCCCCTCCCCTTGCCTAAGGCCTGTTTTGATGAGAATGCCCACCGGCTTCCGGCAAGCTATGCAAATTTCCTGATTATCAACGGTGCGGTACTGGTGCCCACCTATCGTGATTCCGAGAATGACCGCACTGCACTTGAGCGGATCGCTCAAGTGTTCCCAGAACGTGAGACTGTCGGTATTGATTGTCTGCCTTTGCTTGAACAGCACGGCTCTTTGCACTGTGTAACCATGCAGCTTCCTCAGGGCGTTCTGAAATGACAGCACTCAGGGTCGCCCTCATTCAGCAGAATTGTTCCAGCAGTCGGGATGACAACCTTGCTAAAACTATTCGGATGGTTCGACAGGCAACTACTTCTGGAGCACAGCTTGTCGTGTTGCAGGAGCTGCATGTTTCCACGTATTTTTGTCAGGTTGAGTCTCCGGCCCTGTTCGATCTGGCTGAACCGATCCCGGGACCTTCAACGAAAATATTGGGGGAACTGGCCGGAGAGTTGGGGGTGGTAATTGTTGCCTCATTGTTTGAACGTCGAGCGGCCGGGTTGTATCATAATACTGCCGTCGTCTTTGAAAAAGACGGTTCCATCGCTGGAGTTTATCGCAAGATGCACATCCCA
>JAQUCQ010000030.1 GCA_028686145.1 Desulfuromonadaceae bacterium
ACTTCCATGCTTACGAGTTTCAATTTTTCGAGCTGTTCCCGGAGTTGTGCACGATACTGGTCCATGGTAAGGCCCTGTTTGGCGAGAGCCGTTATTAAAGCTTCCTGCGTGGGAATATTATTCTGCTTGCGCACGTCATCGATCGCCTGTTGAATCTCCTCGTCGGAAACATGGATATTCAACTCCTTGATTTTTTGTGCGGTCAATTTTTTTTCAATGAGCAGGTCAAGGGCTGTGTGGAGAATGCGGCTCCGAGCTTCATTAGTTAACGCTCCTTTTTTCTCCGCTTCATTGATCGCAGGCTGCGCTTCCCGGTCGACCTCATACAGGGTTATTATCTCGTCGTTAACGATTGCTGCAATTGCATTTATAACTTTATATGGTTTCTTTATCTCGTCCGAGGCGAGAGGTGGCTGATTTGTTGAGAGTGGTGCTGTTGCCGGAGTCTTGGTGACAACCGCACTGTTTCCGGCACACCCGCCTGTCATAAGCAGAGCCATAATGGCTGCCACAGCTGCAAAATTATATTGCTTCATGGTTTCAAACCCTTTTGCTTCCATAGATGTAAAAACCGGAAGAGGGGATATGTTCCCGCACTTCCGGTTTTATCCGCTTAAAATATGCCGGCGCGAGGCCTGGCAGCCACTATTTCTTTTCGGGAGTTGCCGGTTTTACTGTTTCTGCAGGATTTTTCTCGTCGGCCTTTGCGCCAATACTATTGAGAACATCCTCATTTATCGTAATTTTGGCGGTTTTTTTCAATTCATCTTTAATCTTCTGGAATATTTCCTGTTGTTTAGACGGCATAATTGCGCCTTTGATCTGCTCTTTTACTTCTTCAAAAGGGCGGATACCGGCGGGGCGTTTACCGGTCAGCTTGATAATGTGGTAACCGAAGTCGGATTTGACAATACCGGAAATCTGTCCTTCCTTAAGCGCGAGGGCAGCTTTTTCGAAAGCAGGCACCATGCTGCCTTTGCCAAACCAGCCTAAATCTCCACCCTTTGCAGCGGAAGAGTCAACGGAGTATTTTTTAGCCAGTTCATCGAAATTTCCGCCGGCTTTAAGCTTGGCCAGGATGTCCTGTGCTTCTTTTTCGGTTTTCACCAGGATATGGCTTGCCCTGAACTGTTCTCCGGACTTGAATTTGTCTTTGTTCTGCTCATAAAACTTTTTCAGGTCTTCGTCGGAAACTTTGGCTTCGGTCTCAACTTTTTTCTTGAGGAACGATTCCACAATCAGACGTTTTTTGAGATCCTGGAGTTTCTCTGCTATTTCCGGGCTCTTGTCGAGGCCATCCTTGGCTGCCTGCTGCAGGATGAGTTCGCGGATGATCATAGTGTCGAGCATCTCTTTGCGCCCTTGAGGGGTATCGGCCATTGCCTTCAGGTATTCAGGCAGATTTTTTAACTCACGGTCGAAGTCGCCGGTGGTAATGGTACCACTATTGACATCCGCTAGAACCTTACCCTCTTTTTTGCTTTGCGATTGTGGCTCGCCGGAGGTGGTGCCTCCTTGGCAGCCGACAAGTGCAACCAGACAAATGGCGGCCGTAATCAGTTTTGTTATGGTAGTGATATTCACGGATAGCTCCTTTTCATTATCAATTCAAGTGTGTGTAAACCAGTAAAAGCTAACATATCAGTCTGGTGGTTGCAACATTATTTCACAGCCATACATAATGGTTTTTGCTTGCCATTAAAGCTCGGTACGGTACAATGGCCGCCTCGTAAAAGGGACTGAAACTGTTCCGTTCTACTTCCAGGAATCTGCAGAAGAGATACATGACCCATAAATTACCATATACACTTTCCACCATTGGTGAATTTGGCCTGATCTCCCGCATTGCTGCTGGTGTTTCCGGGCATGAAAGCATCATTACCGGCATAGGTGATGATGCTGCGGTGACCGCCATCTCAGCTGGCATGCAGTTGCTCACTTCCACCGATATGCTGTTGGAGGATGTACATTTCCGTCGTTCATGGCACCTTCCTTACTGTCTGGGTCGCAAATCATTGGCCGTCAGTATTTCCGATATTGCTGCCATGGGTGGCATCCCGCGCTGGGCGCTTCTTTCTCTGGCAATTCCACCAAAACTTCCCCTGGAGTTTGTAGATGATTTTATGCGCGGTTTTCTGGCGATGGCATCAGAATATCAGGTTTTCCTGATCGGTGGTGATACCTGCTCGTCACGCTCCGGTTTTACTGTTTCTGTGACAATCATGGGAGAGCAAAAACCTGGCATAATTGTGCGGCGCTCCGGTGCGGTGCCGGATGACGACATCTGGGTTACCGGTACGGTAGGTGATGCGGCGCTGGGACTGAAAATACTGGAGGATGCCGACATTGCCTCGTTGACTGGCAGCAAGCAACCAAAACAGAGCCCTTCGAACGGGATTGTAGACGACTCGCCGTTTCTTATTAATCGCCTGCTCGACCCGACCCCTCGTGTCTCTGCTGCATTGGCACTGGCTGAATCTGCCGCGATCACTGCCATGATTGACGTCAGTGATGGTATCTTGGCTGATTACGGGCATATTGCCGAACAATCTGGTGTCGGAGGCTGTGTTCAACTTGATGATCTTCCGCTTTCCGCCAGCTTCCGCAGGCACACCGCACATCTTCCCGTTATTCCTTACCATATGGCGCTTTCCGGAGGAGAAGATTATGAACTTTGTTTCACCGCTCACCGTTCAAGTCGGGAAAAAATTGTTGACTGTGTGAAAAAATGTGGCATTGCAGCGACACGTATTGGTATAGTAACAAGTTCTCCAGAATTGAAGGTTGTCAATCGTGATGGCAGCCGGTACACTGCACAGACTGAGGGTTTTAACCATTTTATATAACCAGATGAAAGGAACTTACCATGCATCACATTATGATTCCCGCTGACAAGGCCCGGCGTTGCGCTAACGCCGTTCGTATGATTTCTGCCGAGGCTGTAGAGAGGGCTAACTCCGGTCATCCAGGTCTCCCGATGGGAGCTGCTGACTGTGCGGTCGCCCTGTGGGGCAATTTCCTCGAATTTAATCCAGAGGATCCTCGTTGGCCAAACCGAGATCGTTTTATTCTTTCTGCAGGCCATGGTTCAATGCTTCTTTATTCGCTGTTGCACCTCTTCGGATTTGACCTGCCAATGGAAGAGATCAAAAACTTTCGCCAGTGGGGGAGCAAGACTCCGGGACACCCTGAGTTCGGCCACACGGTCGGTGTTGAAGTGACTACAGGACCCTTGGGACAAGGCTTTGCTAATGGCGTTGGCATGGGCATCGCTTCCCGGATGGCAGCTGAACGTTTTAATACAACTGATTTCAAACCAATTAATCACTACATCTATACCCTGCTTGGAGACGGTTGTTTGCAGGAAGGGATCAGTTATGAAGCGGCTGCGTTGGCTGGTCACCTTAAGCTGGGAAACCTGATCTACCTCTACGACAGTAATAGCATTACCATTGAAGGGAAGACAGACCTGGCCTGGTCGGAGGATGTGGAAGGGCGCTTTATCGCCAGTGGCTGGCATGTTCAGAAAATCGACGGCCACGACAATGATCAGATTGTCGCTGCAATCGCCGCCGCCAAGTCAGAAACCGGCAAACCTTCGATCATAATCGCCACCACTCATATTGCTTATGGTAGTCCCGCCAAGCAGGACTCGTCCGGTGCCCACGGTTCGCCGCTTGGCAAAGACGAGATCGCGGCAACCCGTGCCAACCTGGGATGGGATGCCGCTCCGTTTGAGGTCCCGCAGGATGTGCATGACACCTGCCAGCTGCGGGTCGAAGAGCTGAAACAACATTACGCTGCCTGGCAGCGCGGTTTCGAGTCATGGCATGCAGCCAATCCAGAAAAATCAAAACTGTGGGATGAAATGTGGCATAAACGCCTGCCTGTGAATCTGACTGATGAACTTCTGTCGGCCATTGCTGGCAAAGATGGCGCTACCCGTACACTCTCCGGAACAGTGCTGCAAAAGGTGGCAGAGCTCATTCCTTCTGTTGTTGGCGGTTCGGCAGACCTGTCCCCCTCTAACAATAGTGACATCAAGGGAGCTGCCTCGGTGCAGGCTGGCAGCTTTGCCGGACGCAATCTTCACTTCGGCATTCGTGAACATGCTATGGGTGCCATCGTGAATGGCATGGCACTCTATGGTTGTTTTATCCCGTATGGTGCTACCTTTCTGGTCTTTTCTGATTATTGCCGCCCGTCAGTCCGGCTTTCAGCCTTGATGGGAGCACAGTCGATCTATATTTTTACTCATGATTCCTTTTTTGTCGGCGAAGACGGTCCGACGCATCAACCGGTTGAACATGTCGCATCACTGCGTTTAATCCCTGGCCTCCAGGTCATCCGCCCGGCAGATGGGGTTGAAACTGCTCTGGCTTGGCAGGCTGCCCTGCAATATAATGGCCCGACCGCCTTGATCCTGACCCGCCAAAAACTCCCGGTGATCACCAGGGCAGCTTCGTTTAGCGTGGGTGACGTGCTCAAGGGGGCGTACATTGTTTCTTCTCCGGATGGTGCGCCTGATGCCGTTATCATGGCCAGCGGTTCAGAGGTGCATGTGGCAGCAGAAGCAGTCGCGTTGCTGGCCTCGCAGGGCATAAAAATTCGCGTTGTTTCGGTGCCTTGTTTGGAAACCTTCCTTGCCCAGCCAGCAGAGTATCGAAACCAGATGCTTCCGGCCGGCATTCCGCGTATAGCCTTTGAGGCTGGACGGAGTGCCTCATGGGGGTGCCTGATCGGGTGTGACGGGCTCTTTATCGGAATAGAGCATTTTGGTGCGTCAGCACCGGACAAGATATTGGCTGAACAGTTTGGGTTTACCACATCACAGGTAGCTGAAAAAATTGCGACATTTTTGAAATAGACAGCAAGTACGGGATTTTCATGGAACTGGTTGAACAACTAAAAAAACCGCTGCTTTTTTCCGGTTTGAATAATGCCGATCTTGTTGAACTCGCTGCTATTACAGTTCGCCGTGCTTTCGTGAGGGGGGAAACCCTGTTCAGTGAGGGAGAGGACGCTACCGGTTTCTATCTACTGATATCAGGAAGCATCAAGCTCTGTCGGATGTCACCGGATGGGCGCGAAAAAGTGCTCCATTTTGTCCAACCGTGTGAAACCTTTGCCGAAGCTGCCTTTTTTGGGGATGGCAAATATCCTGCCGAAGCTCGTGCCATGGAAGCGGGGGAGGTGCTGTATCTTCCGCGCCAGGGTTTTATGGAGCTGATGAGCCATAACCCCAACTTTGCTTTTAATCTGGTTGTATCGCTTTCGCTTATGCTGCGTCAGTTTGTCCGTCAGATTGAAGAACTTTCCTTTGCCGATGTTACTTCTCGTCTGGCATCCTTCCTTGTACGGCGCGCAGCTGAGGATTCAACCAAATTTGGCGGAATCACCTATATTGATCTGGGGATCAAAAAAGGTGAACTTGCAGCTCGTCTGGGAACTGCGAGTGAGACAATTTCCAGAACTCTCCGCAAGTTGAAGGATGAAGGGATTATTGAAGTGCAAGGGAATCGGGTGGTAGTGCATCAAATGGAAAAGCTTCAGAAACTGTCGGAGCGCCACGAGTAGAAGCTTTTAATTGAATTTACTGGATTCCTTACGGGAGATAATCAGATGTTGATAGTAATGAACCACAATGCTACTCAGGCAGATGTTGATGCAATTACGAGAATCGTTGCAGAGATGGGGTTCAGGGCTGAACCGATTCCGGGCAGCGAACGAACCGCAATTGGAGTGCTGGGTAATCATGGATATGTAGATGACAGCAAAATACTCGAATTACCGGGAGTACAGCGGGTGATCCACGTGTCAAAGCCATACAAACTCGTTTCGCGCGATTTCCATCCTGATGACACCATTGTTGATGTTGCCGGCATCAAAGTCGGCCAAGGCTGTCGTCCGGTTGTCGTTGGCGGTCCCTGCGCAGTGGAAAGCAAGGATCAGATCATCAAGACCGCCCTCTTTGTTAAGAAATGCGGGGCTGATATGCTGCGCGGAGGAGCTTTCAAGCCTCGCACTGGACCTCATACATTTCAAGGTTTGCGTGAAGAGGGGCTCAAGCTGTTGGCAATTGCTGGAAAAGAGAGTGGGTTACCGATTGTAACCGAGATCATGAGCCCGGACAACGTTGGCCTGGTTGCCGAGTATGCTGATCTGCTCCAGGTTGGCGCCCGCAATATGCAAAATTTCGATCTGCTGCGTGAACTGGGGAGAATCCGTAAACCAGTGCTTCTGAAGCGTGGCATGAGTGCGACAGTTGAAGAGTTTCTCGCTGCGGCCGAATATATCCTCGCTGAAGGTAACAGTCAGGTCATCCTCTGTGAACGTGGAATTCGTACTTTTGAGACCGCTACCCGGAATACCCTGGATCTTTCCATTGTGCCACTGGTCAAGGAGATGTCGCACCTGCCGATTATGGTTGATCCGTCACATGCAACCGGCAAACGCTCGCTGGTTTCGCCGATGGCCAAAGCTGCTCTGGTTGCTGGAGCAGACGGGGTTTTGATCGAAGTTCACCCGGAACCGGAAAAGGCGCTTTCCGATGGGCCGCAGTCGCTCACTTTTCCCGGTTTTGAACAAATGATGAACGAAATAGGCCAGTTGACAACGTTCTTGCAGAGCCGCTGAACGTGCGGATAAAACTCTTGAAATGTTAGATCCATCGGAGTAATAATTGAACGAAAGTTTGCTCTCTCTACTCTGCTCGACGGTTGCAGCGCCCGGGCGGAATGCTAAATAGTACGGGGGTTGTTCCCTGCTGTGGTGTGCTGCCTTCGGTACGCAGGTTTGCCTGAAACAGCATATTGACTCCCACAATTAAGGAACTCGCCGGAGGCCCTTAATGCCGACGACAGGGTGGAGAGAATTAAAGATGAAGGGGATTCCGAAAGGTTTCCCCTTTGTTGTTAAAGGATGCATCAGGTCGGTGAAAGCCGTACAAACCGGTTTCTGCCTGAATGCTTTGCCTGGTAGAGGGCATCATCTGCCTTTTTGAGGAGCGTCTCGGGGGAGTCTTCTGCGACGAAACAGGATATCCCGAGGCTGATAGTGACTTTTATAGAATGGTTCTCGAAGCAGTTTGTCATCTCCTCAATACTCATCCTAATGTTTTCTGCCACAACTTCCGCGTTCTCTGCACTTGTTTCCGGCAGCAGGCAACAAAATTCTTCGCCGCCGTAGCGTGCAATAAAATCTGTCTTTCTGATGACTGATACTGCCTTTGATGCAACCGCTTGCAACACCATATCTCCGCACTGGTGTCCATAGGTGTCATTGACCTTCTTGAAAAAATCTATATCAATCATGATCAAGCTCAGATATCGAGAATGTCTGCGATGTCTTTCGCACTCGTCTGACAACCGTGACTCCAGAAATCTGCGGTTATATATGCCGGTCAGTGCATCTTTTGTATTCATTTCGATTAGTTTTTGTTCGTAGGTGGCAAGTTCCGTGACATCTTGAACAATGAGGAAAAGACCGGAGATCGAATTGTCGTCTGACCGGAGCGGTCCCATCGTGCAGCTTTGTTGCATCAGTTCGAATCGGTAGCCGAACGAACTGTCCGGTTTAAAGGGGAATAGAAAGCTGTGCAGCTTCTGGGAAAAAAAAGCAAAATTGCCAAAGGAGAGGACTGCTTTACAGTTTTTGTTGAAACTGGGAGTGCTTAAATGCGGGAAAAAATCAAAAAGTGCTTCGCCAATAATCTGGTCGGAAGGGATTCCGCTGTGCATTGCCATCCAGCGATTCCAGTACTGAATCTTTATATCTCTATCAAGAACAACCAGACCAAAGTTAACGGTGTCAAAGATCTGGGTAAGTTCATTCAACGTCATTCGTACTGCTCCATAAAGGCTGCCAAAGATTTTTTCAACCAGAGAATTGAATCGTGGCTGGTAACGAGAAACAGAAATCCGTGTACATTTCGCTCATTAAAACAGAAAACCGTTTTCAATACAATTGCCGATGAGCCACTTTCAAAGATGTTTACCGGGATCGCATCATTGGGAGTGTTTTCTGTGACGACGCGGGGAGGCGAATATGTTACAGCGTCGCCAAGAAGCTCTGATAATTTGCCAACACAGGCACCAATGAGGATATTACCTACCTCCATCAGTGTTTCCTTTTCCAATGCATCAATTGACTCCGAACCGAAGTCACCGGAACCATCGCCAAAAAGAGAAATCAGTTCCCTGCCGGCACTAGCCTGAAAAACAAGGAAGGCGCTACCTTTGAATTCCCCCCAGAAGTTCTGCTCAACAATGCTGACGCGGTCATATTCACTGACCTGGGATTTGATATAAACTGGCAGGTCATGCGCCATCAACATCTCGATATACGGTACACTTAATACAACGAAAATATTGATGACCTCGGCAAGGTCTGCTGCTGCCTTGCCGAATGCAATGTTCATTATCTCCTGAAGAATCTCTTTTTCTTCATCCGAAATAGTATTGAGGCAATAGTCCATATATCTATCCGATGTGCGCTTCAGCTTTTGATAGTGCGTCTTCAATGGTTTCTTTTGAAGGAGGTTTTTTTATAACCATGAGAGCCCCCAAGCCTAATACATTTGTGATGGATTTTATCTGAATATCGGCTGTGCATACAATCACAACGGCTTCCGGATGGAATTCCTTTATTTTTTCGGTTGCTTCAGCACCATCCATAACCGGCATGGTGAGGTCCATAAAAGTGACATCAGGACGAATCTCTTTATATGCTTCGAATCCTGCCAAGCCATCGCCGGCCTCGTAGAGTTCATAGTCGCGGTCTTTGGGAATGCAGCTTTTCATGATCCTTCGGGAAATTGGTGAGTCATCAATGAGTAGTATTTTTTTGATCATATGAGGTAGATAACCTTCCGCAGGAGATGAAAAAAATAATATATATTCTGATATATATTCTGGTATATGCAAGAACCAAGGTGGATACAAAAATGCACTGCTTAATTAATTTTTGTAACGGTAACCTAATTAATAGTAGTGATTTAGTCAAGACGGAAAACAATTTTATACATACATTACCTATTATCAAATCATATTTCTAGATGACCGGCGGATTTTTTTGGAGGGATTGTTCTTTATTCGTTATGCATTTATTATAAACGATCAAAAAAATCAACTTCCGATATAGGTAAAAAACAGTTTTCTCTGATGCCGGTAAAAGTACCGGAAAGATAGGAATATATCCCATTTCATGTGGGATATGTGCTCATGTATAGTCCAATGAATCTCCTGAAATCTCCTTGACAAAAACTGGGTCGCTTATTACCTTGAGATTATTGGCACTCACCTGTGATGAGTGCTATTTATTTGGGGCCATGATATGGATGTAGAGCTTTCTGCGCGGAGCAGACAGATACTTGAAGCTATAGTCGAGGATTATATTGCTACTGCCGAACCGGTCGGCAGCAGTGCTGTTGCACGACGCCATGCCTTGACACTTTCATCGGCAACAGTGCGCAACGTTATGGCAAATCTCGAAGAGATGGGACTTCTTGTTTCTCCACATACCTCCGCCGGTCGTATTCCGACTTAGAAAGCCTACCGTATTTATGTCGATTCCCTGGTTGCCCTGCGCCGGGTCAGTCGTGAAGAAAAACGCCATATTATCAGTCATTGCCGTCGGGCCGGCATCGGCTTGTCAGGGATTCTGAAAGAAACCAGCCGGACTTTGTCGCAGCTCTCGAATTATATGGGTATTGTGGTTGCCCCGAGTTTTACTGGCGACGTTTTTCGCCATATCGAATTTATTCGTCTTGGGCAGCGTAAGATTCTGGCAATTCTGGTTTCAAGCAAAGGTGCGCTTCAGAACCGTCTGATTGAGACAGAAGAAGATTATGCTTCAGAAGAACTTGTCAGGATGGGTAACTACTTGAACGACAAGATGCAGGGGGTGACAATCACTCAGGTCCGCGAGCTGATTCTGAAGGAAATGGCATCTGAAAAGGTTCAGTATGATCAGCTTCTGGCCCGTGCGCTAAAGATCAGCGAGCAGGCGGTACGGGTGGAAGGGGACGAGATTTTTATTGAGGGGCAGGCCCGTATTCTTGATCAGCCTGAATTTAGTGATGCTGGCCGCATGAAGGAGATATACCAGGCGTTTGAACAGAAGGGGCTGCTCGTTCAACTCCTGTCTCGTTGCATGGCTGCGGATGGGGTACAAATCTATATTGGGTCAGAAACGTCGCTTAGTCAGTCTGCTGGAGTCAGTCTTATCACCTCGCGTTTTGTCACAAGCAGCAACACGGTTGGCATGTTGGGGGTTATTGGGCCGACACGCATGGGGTATTCAAGTGTTATTCCGATTGTGGATTACACCGCTCGAATGATCAGTAAGCTGTTAAGTGAAGTCTGATTTCACGATGTGGTTGGAAAATAATTTTCAGTAAAAGGATACACAGCATGGAAATGAAAGATATTGTAGAAATTCCTCTACCTGAAGCCGGGGCCGAGGAGGAAACAACATTGGATAGTCAAGCGTCGGAAACCGGATTGTCGCTTGAGGAACAATTGGCAGCCAAGGAAAAGGAGGCTCGTGAAAATTGGGATCGCTTTCTGCGTGAGCGGGCTGATCTTGAGAACTATCGCAAACGAGTAGGCCGCGAAAAGGAAGAGCTACTGAATTATGGCAATAAATCGCTTCTAGAAGAAATACTGCCAATTATAGATAATCTGGAGCGGGCACTCGCGCATGCCTCAGAGGATAGTCAGGGAGCGGTAGTGGAAGGGATTCGCATGACGCATGCAATGCTGTTGGCTGCGCTTAAAAAATTCAATGTTACCCCGATTGAAGCAATGGGTGCTCCTTTTGATTCTGCCTACCATCAAGCAATGGCACAAGTCCCGACCGACCAGTATGAACCTAATACGGTTGTTGAGGAATATCAGAAAGGCTACATGCTTAAAGAGCGTTTGTTGCGGCCATCCATGGTAACAGTCGCGACAGCAGTAAAATAATTTTCTGAGGCCTTGTTTTTTATAAACACGATGAATATCTTATAAATCAGAGTATCTAAAAAGGAGGACAACACGTCATGAGTAAAGTAATCGGAATCGACCTGGGAACAACCAACTCTTGTGTTTCAATTATGGAGGGTGGTGAGCCGGTCGTTATTGCCAACTCCGAGGGGGGGCGCACAACGCCGTCGATGGTAGCTATTTCCGACAGCGGCGAGCGTCTTGTCGGTCAACAGGCCAAGCGTCAGGCGGTCACCAACCCGGAAAACACCCTCTATTCAATCAAGCGTTTGATTGGACGCAAGTTTGATACGGAAGCAGTTAAAAAAGACATCGCAATTTCGCCGTTTAAAATTGTTAAAGCTGATAACGGAGATGCGTGGGTGGAAGTACGTGGCAAGCGCTATTCCGCACCGGAAATTTCTGCGATGATTCTGCAGAAAATGAAAAAGACTGCTGAAGACTATTTGGGTACAAGTGTTACCGATGCAGTTATCACCGTACCGGCTTACTTTGATGATTCCCAACGACAGGCAACCAAGGATGCCGGGAAGATTGCTGGTCTGAATGTCTTGCGCATCATCAATGAGCCTACAGCAGCAGCTCTTGCATACGGTCTCGACAAGAAAAAAGATGAGAAGATAGCGGTATTTGACTTAGGTGGCGGAACCTTTGACGTATCCATTCTGGAATTGGGTGACGGTGTGTTTGAAGTTAAGTCGACCAACGGCGATACGTTCCTTGGCGGTGAAGACTTTGACCAGTTAATTATTGACTGGATAGCCGATGAATTTAAAAAAGATCAGGGCATTGATCTACGTGGCGACAAAATGGCACTCCAGCGTCTTAAGGAGGCCGCTGAAAAGGCCAAGTGCGAACTTTCCAGCTCAGTTGAAACCGATATCAATCTTCCGTTTATAACCGCAGATGCAAGTGGGCCGAAACATCTGACACTGAAGCTTACGCGTGCCAAACTTGAGTCGATCTGTGCCGGACTGCTGGCAAAACTTGAAGGACCTTGCCGCACCGCCTTGAAAGATGCTGGGCTTACTGCCAGTCAGATTGATGAAGTCATTCTGGTAGGGGGCATGACCCGTATGCCTGCTGTTCAGAAGTGCGTAGAAGATATTTTTGGCAAAGTGCCGAATAAGGGTGTTAATCCGGATGAAGTTGTCGCTATCGGTGCCGGCATCCAGGGTGGAGTATTGAGAGGTGACGTCAAAGACGTGCTGCTACTTGATGTAACACCACTATCTCTTGGTATTGAGACGTTGGGTAGTGTCATGACCAAGTTGATTGAAAAAAACACTACTATTCCGTGCCGTAAAAGCCAGGTCTTTTCAACTGCTGCGGATAATCAGCCGGCAGTTTCAATCCACGTTCTGCAGGGTGAACGTGAGATGGCTCGCGACAATAAGACACTTGGCAACTTTGAACTCTCCGGTATTCCATCGGCACCGCGCGGTCTGCCGCAGATTGAAGTCACTTTCGACATTGATGCCAACGGTATTGTGCATGTCTCTGCAAAGGATCTCGGTACCGGCAAGGAACAGTCGATCAGCATCACTGCCTCATCTGGACTTTCAAAGGAAGAGATTGACAAGATGGTCCGTGATGCCGAGGCTCATGCCGATGAAGATAAGAAAAAGCGTGAAGCAATTGAGGCCCGTAACCATGCTGATAGTATGGTCTACAGCACTGAGAAATCACTTAAGGAATTCGGTGACAAAATTGATGCTGTTGAAAAAGGGAACATTGAAAATAAACTGGCAGAACTTAAAAAGCTTATGGAAGGCGAAGACGCAGAAGCGATCAAGAAGGCGACTGACGAACTTGCCCAGGCTTCGCACAAGTTGGCTGAAGCCATGTACGCCAAGAAAGAGGGCGCGGAAGCAGACGGTGCCGCTGCAGGTGGTGAACAGGATTCTTCAGCCAAGCCAAAGGATGACAAGGTAGTTGATGCCGACTTTGAAGAGGTAAAAGAAGAGAAAAAATAGTCCGGATGTTTTGCCGGGTCAGTACCGTAGGGGCGGGTTACAAATCCGCCCCTACGCGCATTTCAAGATATAAAGGAACCTATTGTGGCAAACGGCGAAAAACGAGATTATTACGAAGTGCTTGGGGTTCATCGCAACGCTTCTGAAACAGAAATAAAGAAAGCATTCCGGAAGGTGGCAATTCAGCTTCATCCTGACAAAAACCCGGGAGATAAGGTTTCCGAAGAAAAGTTCAAGGAAGCTTCAGAGGCGTATGAGATTCTTTCCGATGCACAGAAGCGTGCCCAGTACGATCAGTTCGGTCACGCCGGTGTTTCCGGGGCGGGCGGTTTTTCGGGCGGTGGCTTTGGTGGTTTTGGTGCAGGAACACCTTTTGGCGATATTTTTGGCGATATTTTTGGTGATATATTTGGTGGCGGTGGCGCTGCTCGAGGCCGCACTCAGGGGAGACGTGGCGACGACCTGCTCTATAACATGGAGATTCGCTTTGAAGATGCCGCTTTCGGTGTTGAAAAAAAGATCGAGGTACCTTTTGCAAAGCGCTGTGCAAGCTGCAATGGTTCCGGGGCAAAACCCGGAACCGAGCCAAAGGTTTGCCCGACCTGTCGTGGAGCTGGACAGGTTCGCTATCAACAGGGTTTTTTTAGCGTCAGCAAAACCTGCGGGCAGTGCAACGGTGAAGGAAAGGTGGTAAGTGATCCTTGTCCTGATTGCCACGGTAAGGGTAGTACCAAGGATACAAAGACGCTTTCCGTCAAGATTCCTGCCGGGGTTGAAACCGGATCACGCCTTAAGGTTACTGGTGAAGGCGGACAGGGTAAAGGCGGCCCCAACGGCGATCTGTATGTCGCGATAAGCGTAAAGGAACACGCAATTTTTCAGCGTGAGGACAATAACGTTATCTGCGAAATTCCGATCAGCTTTATACAGGCTTCTCTCGGATGTGAACTTGAAGTCCCGACGCTGGACGGAAAAGTTTCCATGAAAATACCTGATGGGACCCAGTCAGGTAAAATCTATCGCCTGAAGGGAAAGGGTATCCCTTCGTTGCAAGGGTATGGTCGTGGTGACCAACTGGTTGTCATTCGAATCGAGACGCCAACGAATCTCAACAAAAAGCAGAAGGAGCTGTTGGAAGAATTTGCAAAGATCAGTGGTGAAGATGTCCACCCAATGAAAAAAGGATTTCTTGATAAAGTGATGGATTTTATCAGTTAGCGATTACTAAGCCCGCTTTAAAGGCGGGCTTATTTATTTCTTGCCTAAGTTAGTAATCTATTTTAGAATTATTCTCGATTTGCGTGGCCTTTAATAGTTGCCAGTTGTTTTCTGATCTTTCTGAATACAACGACTTAGTTAATGCACGTATCCAGTTTGTCGGGGTCGGAGAGCATCCTATGGATAAACAACAGTTACTTGAAAAAACTACCGAAACGCTCCGCCCGTTTGAAACCGCTAACCTTATCAATACAATGCAGCATCTGAATGTCAAACAGATCTTTTCTCATCCTGCCGTACTTATTATGATTATTGCTATCTTCTTCTTTGGGGTCATCAAACGCTCTAAAATAGTTTTGCTCAGTCTTTTTTCACTGATCTGCTTTGCTCTGATAGTGCGCTATGCCATGCCAGCACCTGGCGATGACCTCTCCATGTCGTCGGTGTTGCCATTTATTTTTGGCGGTCTAGTAATTGGTTGTGTGATAATCTATTTTTCATTTATTAAATCGGACTGATCCGCATAGCCCTGATATGGCAGGAGCATGCATTACTAGAGAATAATTTCTGTCTGCCTCAATAAACGGAGATAGGCGCATTTGCAAAAATATTTTTGCAGAAACCGCAGAAGCTATTTAACGTGCTTAACGCACAGGTAACGACTTCAACTTACTAAAAGGAATTGTTTAAATGAAAATAGAAAAACGTGATTGGATGTTTATCGCGGTAATTGTAGTGGTGTTGGGAGTTTTTATTGGCATCTCCGGAAAAGAGAAAACGACTCCGGTGCCCAATGATCAAATGCATAAAATAGTTTATGATACTGCATTTAAAAATGCACCAGCTCCAGATGCTTCTATTTTCAAACGAGCATTCTTCAAGCCGGATAAAAAAGGTGCTGAAGCATATTGTGAACCGTGTCATAAGGAAAAAGGGGTGCCTTTCCCACCAAATCACCCTCCTAAGAACCGTTGCCTGTTTTGTCATAAGCTCAAGCGGTAATTGCAGGGCAATCAGTATAGCTAATGGCATGCTACCTTTATTACATCGTCTTCGGCCACTTAATGTAAAGCGACGTACATTGAGTGGCCTGAACCTCTGCCGCCATGATTTCTTCGGTTACTTAAATGAAGCCTGCACATGCTTCAGCATTTGAGAAATCGATGGTGGTCGCTTGAACCGGCTCTTCAAAGCTGATTCGCCCGATTTTTCCCGCACGCAACTCCCTTAAAAAAGCTTCAGCTGCGCGGTGTACATCTATTTCACCGCCAGCCATCAGGCACCCCAGGCGCCGACCGATTACGTGGAGCATGTCGGTTGGCGTTTCAGGCAGCTCGGATAGCTTGTACCGTGTTTTCAGTAAATCAGGATACCTGGCCAACATATATTCAGCCGCAAAAAGTCCGACACAGGTGTAATCAATGGCACTCGCGCCGATAGCACCGCTGACGGCCAATCGATACGCTACTTCTTGATCGCTCATGTCCGGCCAGAGAATTCCAGGGGTATCTGACAGAACAATGCCGTTCCTGAGATCGATTTGCTGACCACAGGTGGTTATTGCTGGTTTGTCGCCGACCTTAGCCATGCATTTACCTGCGAGGGTGTTAATGAGGGTTGATTTGCCGGTGTTGGGAATTCCGAACACCATCACCCGTAGCGGCCATCCGGGCCGTCCCCGATGTGGCACTGCTTTTTGGCAGAGTTTGAGCAGTTGCTTTGCATCGGCGTGCAGCCTAGCAGAAAGCGGCAGGGCGCATACACCTGATTCCCGTTCAAAATGGGATACCCAGGCTTTGGTAATGGCAGGATCTGCCAGGTCATTTTTGTTCAAGACCTTGATGCAGGGCTTGTTGCGGCGCATTTCTTCCAGCTGGTGATTAGAACTGGACGAGGGGAGGCGGGCATCAAGCACCTCGATTATCACATCGATCTTGCGGATCGCCTCGGCCATTTTTTCCTGCGCCTTCCCCATATGTCCCGGATACCATCGAATCGTCATGTATGTTGTTCCTTTTTAGTACAGATCATACTTTAATAGCCGGCATTCAATTGCCCCGTTAAACAAAACGTGGCGTCTGGATGCCTTAAGACCAATATATTTCGCCAGCTCAAGGTTACCCGTCAAGACGTATCCGGTCCAACCGCGACATCGTTTTTTCATGACATCACCAATTTGGCAGTAAAGTTCGCGCAGATCGTCTTCCTCTCCCAATCGTTTTCCGTAGGGCGGGTTAAGGATTATCATGCCTGTATCGCTTTCCGGCTGGAATTCCTGCAATGCGGCGTGAAAAAAGTGGATCTGCCCCTCAAGGCCAGCCTTGACAGTATTCCTGCCCGCCAGCAATAGAGCCCTGTTATCAAGGTCATATCCGGTTATCAAGCCAACAGGTACTTGGCGAATGCCTCCCTCAGCTTCTGCACATATGCTCTTCCAGAGCGAGTTGTCGAAATCCAGCCAGTGTTGAAATCCGAAAACTCGATGCAAGCCGGGCGGAATATGTGCTGCCATGAGTGCTGCTTCAACAGGAATTGTTCCTGACCCGCACATCGGATCTGCCAGAGGGATTGATCCGTCCCAGCCGGTTAGGGCAATTACTGCAGCAGCAAGCGTCTCACGCAGGGGTGCTTCGTTTCGCTCCAGTCGGTAACCGCGCCGATCAAGTGAATCGCCGGAGCTGTCAAGGCTGATGGTGCAGATATTTTTATGTAGGTGGACGTTGATGCGCACATCCGGTGCGGTTGTATCGACATTTGGGCGACGCCCACATGATTCTCGAATGCGATCAACAATGGCATCTTTGGTCTTGAGCGCAACAAAACCGGAATGTGTCAAGCTTGAATCTCGTAGAGAACAATCCACTGCGAGGGTCATCTCTGGGGTGATCAGTTCCTGCCACGCTATTCCATGCACTCCGGCATACAGTTCTGCAGGAGTCGAACAGGGG
>JAQUCQ010000338.1 GCA_028686145.1 Desulfuromonadaceae bacterium
AAAACACCGATAACGCCATGCAGACCGAGAAAATCTCCATCAAAAGTTCGGTTGATGCCAAAGAAGGAGGCAAGGCTGTTATCGAAACCGTAGCCGCCATGAAAGAGATTGCTACCAAGATCTCGATTATCGAAGAGATCGCCCGTCAGACCAATCTGTTGGCGTTGAATGCTGCTATTGAAGCAGCTCGGGCTGGTGAACATGGCAAAGGTTTTGCGGTGGTGGCTTCCGAAGTCCGCAAACTCGCTGAACGAAGCCAGTCCGCTGCTGGCGAGATTTCCGGACTTTCGACGCGCAGTGTGGCGATTGCCGAACAAGCCGGAGAAATGCTGAGCAGAATGGTGCCGGACATTCAGCGCACCGCCGAACTGGTCCAGGAAATCACCGCTTCCAGCAAGGAACAGGATGCCGGCGCAGAACAGATCAATAAAGCCATCCAGCAGCTTGATCAGGTAATTCAGCAGAACGCATCTGCCTCGGAAGAGATGGCCTCTACTTCGGAAGAGCTCTCCAGCCAGGCCGAGCAGCTAAGTGATGCGGTTGCGTTCTTTAAAATCGACGGTGGCGGACAACCTCGCGTTGCACGTCAGCAGTCTGCCAAGCAGGGCAAAAAGCCACAGATTGCACATATTGGCAGTAAGAAAACCGCAGCACCGGCCACGCGCACACCTAGCGGCGGCATTAACCTGGAACTTGGGCAGGCCGGTCCGGACCATCTGGATGATGAGTTTGAAAAATTCTAAGAGCAGGGGACACGGGTTAAGGGGCTCGTAATAACCTGTGTCCTTATCACGTATTCCAAAAGGAGCTTCCATGAGCGTAGCTGGTATAACCGAAACGGTTCAGTATCTGACATTCAAATTAGCAGACGAGATTTTTGCCCTTGATGTTGCCAAAGTGCGCGAAATCCTCGAAATAACCAGTATAACCAAAGTTCCGCAGACCCCGGATTTCATGCGCGGTGTCATTAACCTGCGTGGGAGCGTGGTGCCGGTCATCGATATGCGTCTTAAATTCGGCATGAGCGCGACGGAGCAGACTGTCAACACCTGCATCATCGTGGTGGAAATCAATATGGATGGAGATACGACTGTACTCGGCGCCTTGGCCGATTCAGTGCAGGAAGTGGTTGAGATGGAGCCGGAGAGTATTGAACCGGCACCACATATCGGCACCAAACTGAATACGGACTTCATTAAAGGTATGGGTAAAGTTGACAGCCGGTTTGTAATGATTCTGGATATTGATAAAGTATTTTCATCGGATGAACTGACCGATCTGGTGCAGGAATAGGAATGCCGACGTTTTTAGCTTGAGTAACATTATGACTGAAAGGATGACGAGGTGACAAATACCGGCGACAGTATGAAACCCCGTCTGCCAGCAACACTGTCTGATCGGGAATTTCAACGATTCAGCGAACTTATTTACGAACATGCCGGTATCAAGATGCCGCCTGTAAAGAAAACCATGCTTGAGGCGCGCCTGCAGAAGCGGCTGAAGGCCAACTCGATTGCTTCATTTGAAGAATACAGCGACTATGTTTTCAGCAATAAGGGAGGGACAACAGAACTCATTCATCTGATTGATGTTGTGACCACGAACAAGACCGATTTTTTTCGTGAACCGGGCCACTTTGACTTTTTGGTCAAGACGGCGTTGCCTGTTATCCTCCAAACACGCGGAGATGTTCTGCGTGATCCGGTACGGATTTGGAGCGCCGGGTGCTCAACGGGAGAAGAACCATATACCTTGGCGATGGTACTTTCCGAGTTTGCTGTTGGCCGCCCCGATTTCCGGGCCGCTATTACCGCTTCTGATATCTGTACTCAGGTATTACAGACGGCCAAAACCGCAATCTATCCGGAAGAAAGAACTGACCCAATTCCGTTGAATCTGAAAAAGAAGTATTTGCTGCGCAGCCGTGAAAAATCAAAATCCCTGGTGCGTATTTCCCCCAAGTTACGGTCACTGGTTACTTTTCGTCGTATCAACTTCATGGATGACAGCTTTGGGATTGCTGAAAAGATGGACATTATCTTTTGCCGCAATGTAGTTATTTATTTTGACAAACAAACCCAACAGTCCCTTATGAAAAAATTCCATCAACAACTAAAGCCGGGGGGATTCCTGTTTATCGGACATTCAGAAACACTGACCGGTCTTGATGTTGATTTCAAGCCGGTTGCATCGACGGTGTACAGGAAAAAATAGATGGCAGAGGAACAGCAATTTTCCTGTCACTTCCACCATGAAAAGCCTAATCGCATCACATATTCATAGCATCTATCTCAAGCCGGGAGAGGTGTTGGCAACCCGTACGCCGATACTGGTTTCAACAGTACTCGGTTCGTGTGTGGCGGTGACCATGTATTCTCCTTCACGTGGTTTCGGCGCGATTTGCCACGCCATGTTGCCGGCTAATTCCGACCGCGAAGAGGACCTTCGCTATGTTGATACCGCTGTGAAGCATCTGTATGCCAAAGCCATAGAAAACGGCGCTGGAGCGGATCTTGTGGTCAAGCTGTTCGGCGGGGCGCACGTTTTAGGTCTCAAGGACAACAAATTGGCAAAGCTCACTATCGGTGAGCAGAACATAGCACAGGCTGAGGCTGTCCTTGACTCCCTGGGACTTGTTGCTTCTGCCCGTAATACTGGCGGCTATCGGGGCCGCAAGCTTTTCTTTTGTACGCGAAGCGGTGATATTTTTATCCGCGCCATACGTACTGCTAAACACGCTCTTATCGAGGATCTTGCCCGTTGAAAAAAATAAAAGTTCTAATTATTGATGATTCTGCCCTGGTACGCCAGACCTTGTGCGACATCCTTAATTCCGACCCAGCAATCGAAGTAATAGGCAGCGCTGCCGATCCTATCCTGGCAGCAGAACGGATGAGAACAGTTATTCCCGATGTGATTACACTGGATGTCGAAATGCCGCGCATGGACGGCCTGACTTTTCTGCAAAAGCTGATGAGTCAGCATCCTATCCCGGTGGTAATGTGTTCCAGTTTGGCCGAAAGTGGCAGCGAAACGGCGCTAAAGGCGCTGGAATACGGTGCCGTGGATATCATCACCAAGCCAAAAATGGGCACGAAACAGTTTATTGAAGAGTCTAAAACACGTATTTGCGAAGCGGTCAAAGGTGCTGCCTCTGCCCGGCTTGGTCCTCTGAGGGCGATGCGTACCATGAAAGAGGTGTCGCCCAAGTACACTGCCGATGTCATCATGGAAAAACCCAATTCGAAGGCAATGATCCTGACCACTGAGAAGGTGGTTGTCGTGGGGGCATCAACCGGTGGCACCGAGGCGTTGCGGGTGTTTTTGGAGATGCTGCCGGAGGATACTCCCGGAATCGTTATAGTTCAGCATATGCCGGAAAATTTTACCGCGGCATTTGCCAAGCGGCTTAACTCTATTTGCCGTGTGACAGTCAAAGAAGCTCAGGATAATGATACGGTTGTGCGTGGCCGGGCGCTTATTGCTCCTGGTAATCATCATGTCTTGCTCAAACGGAGCGGGGCCCGCTACTATGTGGAGATCAAAGACGGGCCGCTCGTATCGCGTCATCGGCCATCGGTGGATGTGCTGTTCCGTTCCGCCGCCCGCTATGCCGGCAAAAACGCCGTCGGAGTGATCATGACCGGTATGGGTGACGATGGTGCGCACGGAATGAAGGAAATGTTTGACGCCGGGGCGGCCACGATTGCTCAGGACGAGGCGACCTGTGTTGTCTACGGTATGCCGCATGAGGCGGTCAAGATGGGCGGTGTCAATAAAGTCATGCCGCTGCAGAATATTGCGCATGAAGTACTGCGACTCTGCAGCTGATGAGTCAAAAGACGGGGGAACCATGGAAAAATCCGACGATGAGCTGATTGAAGAGCTATCGAAACGTTTTGCCCAAAGCCGTAAGGCTTTTTCCGATTTAAGCGTGGTGAACCATAAATTGATTGAAATGAATGAACGGCTTGAGGCTTCTGAATCGCTTAAAAGTAACTTCCTGTCAAATATCCGTAATGAAATTAATAACCCGCTCAAT
>JAQUCQ010000339.1 GCA_028686145.1 Desulfuromonadaceae bacterium
CAGATCACGGGCATTGTAGCGCAGGCCGTCGGACTGTTTGAACGATGCTTCATGTTCTTCATCGACGATGATGATGCCGATCTTGTCCAGCGGTGCAAAAATTGCCGAGCGGGCACCGATGACGATCCTCGCCAGTCCCCGCCGGATACGGCGCCATTCGTCATACCGCTCGCCGTCGGACAGGCCGCTGTGCAGTATGGCGATGCCGCCGCCGAAACGGGCCTGAAAGCGTCCAGTGAGCTGCGGTGTCAAGGCGATCTCTGGTACCAGCACGAGGGCGTTTTGCCCTCGTTCAAGAGCGTGCGAGATGGCTTGAAGATAGACTTCGGTTTTGCCGCTGCCGGTGACGCCATAGAGCAGGAACGGCGCAAACTGTTGCTGGCCGAGGCTGCCAGAAATTGCGTCCAGAGCTTCCTTTTGATGGCTGTGCAGGCAACGAGGCTCATCACGTTTGACAGTGCTGTTTTTAAAGGGATCGCGGTATACTTCGCGCTCTTCCGCCGTACTCAAACCGAGTTCAATTAATCGTTTGAGTTGTGGAGTACACGCACCGAAGCGTTTGCGCAGTTCTCCCGCCGAAATGTCACCCGCCTCCCGAATGACGGCCAATATTTCGAGCGCTTTAGGGCTTGGCTGCCGGGATGGTTCCAGAACAGGCCCGGGGCAATAAAACTTTTCACGTCGGGCTTTTTTCCCTCCGGTCAGATCGCCTTGTTCGCCTGAAGTTCCTTTGCGCGTCTGAATATTGATACCGGCGGGGAGGGCGGTGCGTACGACTTCACCAAGCGGATGCTGGTAATAGGCTGCGATCCAGCGGTAAAACTCAAGCTCACTTGCAGTCCAGAGCGGTTCGCTGTCCAATATATCTATAATTTCTTTAAGATTGGTTATCTCGGACGGAGCAGCATCTCCCAGAATATAACCGGTTAACTTCCTGTTGCCAAAGGGGACCAGAGCCCGCCGGCCGGACAGTGCCTCTAGATGCAGACGTTCAGGCACACGGTAGTGAAAGGTCTTTTCCAGGTACAGCGGGATGGCGACTTCAATAATATGCAGCGGGTCTGTCATGGGAAGAACAACTGATGTGTGCGGGGAGGCATCGGGTTGTGTCACCAGTACTTCTTGGGTGGTTCTGTCTTGCCAACGAGGGTGATTTCACCATCGATAATCTGGAACATATCGCCAATTTCAGTGGTCCAGGCATCTCCTTCTTCCGGGGGATTGGGAAAGGAACGCTGTCCCAGAAACATTTCCTCTTCACCGATATAACCGTACCATTCGAGTGATCCGGTCATCCATATTCTTGTGTTGATTGACATTGTGGTATCTCCTATGAAAGCCGTTGTTTGAAATCTTGGTAGCCGAAACTGCGCACTACTTTCAATTCTTCGGTATCCGGTTCGAACGTGCAAATGTGCGGATGATGAATGCCGTTGAAAGTGGTGGTCTTCACCATAGTGTAATGGGACATGTCCTCAAAAGCAAGCCGGTCACCGGGGTGGAGCGGTTGGTCAAACGACCAGTCACCGATTACATCTCCCGCCAGGCATGATGCTCCCCCCAGTCGGTAGGTGTGCCGTTTCTCTCCGGGGTCAAAGCCGCCTTCGATGCCGGGGCGGTAGGGCATCTCCAGAATATCCGGCATATGACAGGTTGCCGAGACGTCAAGAATCGCAATATCCATGCCGTTATTGACCACATCAAGAACCTCTGCCACCAGAATGCCGGTGCCGATGGCGACCGCCTCACCAGGTTCAAGGTAAACTTCTACGCCGTATTTACCTTTGAAATAGCGGATCAGTTCCACCAGTCCGTCGATATCGTATCCTTCGCGGGTGATGTGGTGTCCACCACCAAAGTTGATCCATTTCATCTGTGGTAAAAATTCGCCGAACTTTTCCTCAAAAGTTTTTGCTGTCCGTTCCAGCGGTTCAAAAAGCTGCTCGCAGAGGGTGTGGAAGTGTAGTCCGTCGACCCCCTCCAGGGAGCGGCCGTCAAATTCCTTGCGGGGGATGCCGAGACGCGAATTGGGAGCACAGGGGTCATAGAGCTCGGTATGTCCCTCCGAGTGCTCCGGGTTTACCCGCAGTCCGATGGAGACGCGCCCCTGTTCCTTAGTCCACAACGGGCGGAAACGTTCCAACTGGCCAAAAGAGTTGAACACCAGATGATTAGAGATCTGCAGCAGTTCGACAACGTCGCTTTCTTTAAAGGCAGCTGCGAAGCTGTGTACCTCGCGACCAAACTCTTCCCGCCCCAGGCGTGCCTCCCAAGGGGAGCTGGCACAAACACCATGCAGCGTGCGGCTGATCAGCGGGAAAACGCTCCACATGGAGAAAGCCTTCATTGCCAACAGAATTTTAGCGCCGCTCCGATGCTGCACGTCATCCAGAATTGCCAGATTGTAGCGTAGTCGTCCTAAATCCACCACGTAGGCGGGAGATGGGGAAAGCGAGAGAATTTTGCCAATATCGATGCCGGTCATTTCTATTAATAATCCTTGGGAGGCATTTTGACGACGGTGAACCAGAAGTCTTCCAATGAGTGGATAACCTTAAGAAATTCATCAAAGCCGACCGGTTTCGAGATGTAACAGCTTGCACCAAGGTCGTAACTCTTGAAGATATCGGCCTCGGATTCCGAAGTCGTCAGAACGACAACCGGGATACTTCTCAGGCGTTCGTCAGCTTTGATCTCTTTCAGCGTCTCCCTGCCATCCATTCGTGGCATATTCAGGTCAAGCAGAATAATATCAGGTCGGACAGCATCAGTAAACGGTTCCTCGCGGCGCAAAAATTTCAGTGCCTTGATGCCGTCATCAACCGTATGCAGATTTACTAACATTTTTCCTGCCGCAAGCCCTTCGCGGGTCAGTTCTACATCACCCGGGTCATCTTCTACCAGTAGTATGTCCACAACTTTTTTACCTTTCATCTGAAATTGCCTCCGGTCAACGTGATTGTATTCATGCCAACAATCCCTTTACAACGCTTCAATCCGGTTCCTGCCATTTTGCTTTGCCTTATACAGAGCTTGATCTGATCGAACCGTGAAGGAGTCTGCATGGTCGTCAGCCCTGAACTGGGTAACGCCAAAGCTGGCGGTAACCTGCAAACCACTTCCGAAGTCATGGAATTCTAACAAACAGCGCAGCTTTTCAGCCAGTATAACAGCATTGCTGTGATCACATTTGGGAATAAGCACCATGAATTCCTCCCCACCCCAACGGGTAAGGATATCATGGGCCCGGATGCTCTCTGACACAAGCAGGGCGACCTCTTTCAATACATGATCACCCATGTTGTGGCCGTAATCATCATTGACCTTTTTGAAGTGGTCCAGATCAAACATGATCAGGGATAAATCGGAACCGTATCTTCTAGCCCGTTGTAGTTCAGCCTCCAGCAGTTCCGTGAACATCAGCCGGTTATAAATTCCGGTCAAATAGTCAATACGTGCCTGACGTTCAAACAGGTCTCTGGTCTGTTTCAAAGCAATCTCAAGTTTTTTCCGCTCAACGGCATAAAACATGGCGCGTTTCAAAATCCTGCCGTCAATATCCCCTTTTACCAGGTAATCCTGGGCTCCAGATTTGACCGCTTCGGTGCCAAAGGATTCATCGGAGAGGCCGGTCAGGACAATGATCGGTATGCTGGGCGCGGCGTCCAACAGGCGGGTCATTGTAGGCAGCCCGCTGCTGTCAGGCAGGTTCATGTCAAGCAGGACGATATCGCAAACATTCTGTTGCAGATACTTTATACCTTCGGAAAGGCGTTCGACAGTGACGAGGTGTGCCTTGCATTCCTGATATTCAAGCATCTCTTTAATCAGCAGCGCGTCACCAGGGTCATCTTCGATCAGCAAGATAGTGTTCATGGAACTTTTGCTCATAGTAATGTCTCCGCATCTTTTGGTGTTAAAGGTATCGTAAAAAGGAACGTTGATCCTGCATCGACCGAGGACTCAACCCAGATTTTGCCACCGTGGCGTTCAACGATCTGCTGGCA
>JAQUCQ010000340.1 GCA_028686145.1 Desulfuromonadaceae bacterium
TGAACAGTGGGTTTTGGATCATCAGGAGTCGAGCGGAGATTGGGGGGGGATCCAACCGGCGATGCTCAACTCAATCCTGGCTCTGCACTGCCTTGGGTATGCCAATGATCATCCGGCGGTAATAAATGGACTTGAGGCACTGGCAAACTTCTGTATCGAGGACGAAGAGAGCCTGGTACTGCAGTCATGTATTTCCCCCGTATGGGACACTGCGCTGGTACTGGTTGCAATGCAGGAGGCGGGTGTTCCGGCGGATCACCCGGCTCTGGTTAAATCCGCTCAGTGGCTGTTGGACCGGGAAGTGCGTTTTAAAGGTGACTGGCAGATCAAATCCCCGGATCTTGAACCGGGCGGTTGGGCGTTTGAGTTTTTGAATGACTGGTATCCCGATGTTGATGATTCCGGATTTGTCATGCTTGCACTAAGGGATAGCAAAGTCCGAGATGAAAAACAGAAGGAACAGGCCATAAAGCGCGGCATTACCTGGTGCATTGGAATGCAGAGCGAAAATGGCGGGTGGGGCGCATTTGATAAAGATAATACAAAACATCTGCTGAACAAGATACCTTTTGCCGACCTGGAGGCTTTGATAGATCCGCCGACCGCTGATCTTACCGGGCGCATGCTCGAACTTATCGGCACATTCAATTTTCCTGACAGTCATTCGGTCATAGCCCGGGCACTTGAATTCATCAAGGCAGAACAAGAGCCTGAAGGACCCTGGTGGGGGCGTTGGGGGGTTAACTATATTTATGGCACCTGGTCCGTTCTGGGCGGGCTGGCAGCTATTGGCGAAGATATGACTCAGCCGTACATCAAAAAGGCGGTCAATTGGTTTAAGTCCAAGCAGAATCTTGATGGCGGGTGGGGAGAGGTTTGTGAGTCGTATAATGACCGGTCTCTTATGGGGTGTGGACCAAGTACTCCGTCGCAAACCGCCTGGGCGCTTCTCTCACTTTTTTCAGCCGGAGAGGTGCATTCAAAAGCTGTTGCGAGGGGCATTGAGTATCTTGTTGCAACTCAGAATCAGGATGGTTCATGGGATGAGGATGCTTTTACCGGGACAGGCTTCCCCAAGTTTTTTATGATAAAATATCATATTTATCGCAATTGCTTTCCATTGACAGCGCTTGGCAGATATCGTCGCCTGTTAGTTGAAAACAGTCAAAACTTAGTTTCGTGATCAGTCTGTCGGCTGCGATCACCAGTGAAAGTTCTACTAATATGACAACGATATTCTCTCTGTTTGTTCCATGAAGACATTTGTTACCGGTGCTACCGGTTTTATCGGTGCCAGTATCGTTCGAGAACTGCTGAATGACGGACGGGAAGTGCGGGCTTTGGTGCGGCCAGCTTCAAATCTTGCCAATTTGAAAGGGCTTGATGTAGAGCTCTGGCCGGGAGACCTTCTTGACTCTCCCGGATTGAGCCGCGGGCTTAAAGGGTGTGATGTTTTGTATCATGCCGCTGCTGATTATCGCCTGTGGACCCGTAACCCAGCGGAAATGTTTCGCACCAATGTGGGGGGTACGAGTGCAGTTCTGGAGGCGGCACTGGAAAACAATATTTCTCGGGTTGTCTATACCAGCAGTGTCGGGACGCTGGGAAATCCTGGGGATGGCATGCCCGGAACGGAAGATACGCCCGTATCGCTTGCAAATATGGTTGGCCCATACAAGAAAAGCAAATTTCTTGCCGAGCGTGAAGCAGAAAAGTTTATAGCCCGTGGATTGGCATTGGTAATTGTCAACCCTTCGACCCCGGTGGGCCCTTGGGATATAAAGCCTACCCCCACAGGGAAAATAATCGTTGATTTTTTAAAACGTATGATGCCTGCCTATCTTGATACCGGCCTTAATTTGATTGCCGTTGAGGAGTGTGCTCGCGGGCATATTCTCGCCGAACAAAAAGGATGTCCCGGCCGAAAATACATACTGGGTAATGCCAATCTTTCCTTGCGTGATATTTTCACTATGCTTCAGGAAATAACCGGAATTCCTGCTCCAAGAGTCCGACTGCCGTATACTCCAGTGCTCATGGCGGCCTGGCTTAATGAGGGGTTTTCTCGAATAACTGGGCATGAACCACTGATTCCGCTGGCGGGAGTTCGGATGGCAGCGCACCATATGTATTTTGACTCGGGAAGGGCGGTTCGGGAACTTGGTCTATCGCAGACACCCGTAAAGAACGCTCTGGAAAGAGCGGTAGAATGGTTCCGTATAAACGGCTATGTGTAGAAATAAATGAGGTGTCATAATGCTTCTTGAATCCATAAACTCTCCGACTGATCTTAAAAAACTGAAACCGGAACAATTACCGGATCTTGCCGTTGAAATTCGTAAATTTCTTCTGGAAACGGTTTCTACTACTGGTGGCCATCTCGGTTCGAATCTTGGAACGGTTGAGTTGTCCATTGCGTTGCACTACTGTTTTGACTCTCCGAATGACAAAATAATATGGGATGTCGGTCATCAGGCCTATACTCACAAAATTCTTACCGGACGTCGTGACCGCTTTCATACCCAGCGCCAGTATAAGGGTATTTCTGGCTTTCCAAAACGCTGTGAGTCAGAGCATGATGCCTTCGGTGTCGGGCATTCTTCTACCTCGATCTCGGCAGGACTTGGCATGGCTGCTGCCGACAGCCTCGACGGTAAGCGAAACCACTCGATTGCGGTGATCGGAGACGGTTCCCTGACCGGAGGGATGGCTTTTGAAGCGCTGAATCAGGCCGGCCATCTCAAAAAAAATCTGATTGTCATCTTGAATGACAACGAAATGTCTATTTCAAAGAATGTCGGAGCTTTTTCCGCATTTATTTCCCGTAAGATGACAGGTCGGTACTATCGTGATTTAAAAAAAGAAATTCAAGTATTGTTTAAACATGTTCCGGCATTCGGTACTGATATCCTCCATTTTGCCCGCCGTGCGGAAAACTCGCTGAAGGGTTTCCTCACCCCAGGAGCTCTCTTTGAAGCACTTGGTTTTGATTATCTCGGTCCTCTGGACGGGCATGACCTGCCGCAGTTGGTTGAGGTGTTCAATAATATCAATGAACTTGATGGCCCGCTGTTGGTACATATCATGACGACTAAAGGCAAAGGGTACAAACCTGCCGAAGAAACTCCGGCCAAATATCATGGCGTTGGTGCCTTTGATGTCGCCACCGGTAAAGGTGCCGCCAAACCGGCAGTCAAATCCTATACAGATCTGTTCGGCGAAACCCTGGTGCAGTTGGCGGCGGAAGATTCAAAAATTATTGCAATAACTGCTGCCATGCCTGACGGAACAGGCCTCAGTCCATTTTCGCAACGGTTTCCTGAACGGTTTTTTGATGTCGGTATAGCCGAACAACATGCAATGACATTTGCGGCAGGCCTGGCTGCTGATGGCTTCAAACCGGTGGTTGCAATATATTCAACCTTTGTCCAACGTGCATATGATCAGGTCTTTCACGACATCTGTCTGCAAAACTTGCCGGTAACCATAGCAATGGATCGTGCCGGGCTGGTGGGTGATGACGGCCCGACTCATCACGGCGTTTTCGATCTCTCATACTTACGGCACCTGCCAGGAATTATTGTGATGGCTCCCAAAGATGAGAATGAATTGCGTCATATGCTCAAAACGGCCATCTATTCCGGTCAACCGATTGCGCTTCGTTACCCGAGAGGAGTGGGGTATGGCGTCGAATTGGATAGTGACCTTACGTGCCTCGAAATAGGAAAAGGTGAGCAGCTGCATGATGGCACTGAACTGACAATTGTTGCCATCGGGGCAACCGTCTATCCGGCGCTTCAGGCTGCAGATACTCTCCGGCTGAAGGGCATTTCAGCCGGAGTTATCAACGCCCGATTTGTGAAGCCGCTTGATGCAGAACTTATCCTGGGTGCTGCCTGCCGGACCGGCAGGATTATAACTGTGGAGGAAAATGCACTGCAGGGCGGGTTTGGTAGTGCCGTTTTGGAACTGTTACATGAC